>NZ_CALRZC010000119.1:0-24250 GCF_943372545.1 Variovorax sp. YR752
GGTGAGGTGGCGCGCGAGCTCAGCCAGCGCCGCGGCGCCAGTGTGATGTGGCATGTGCAGCAGGCCGTTTCGGCGGGCCTCGCGCTCGCCGCTGCGGCCTGGGCCGCCCGACGCTGGCGGGGCCTGCGCCATCCGGCCTACGCCGGCGCAGCGCTGGTGCTCGTCGCGCTCGCCGCCTTCATGCCCTCGCTCGGTGCCGTGCTGCTCGCGCTGGCCTGGTGCGTCACCAGCGGCCGCTGGCGCCTGGCCAGCGCCGCCGGCGTGGCCGCTGCATGGATCGTCGGCGCGTTCTACTACCAGCTCGCCTGGCCGCTGGCGACGAAGGCGGCGGTGCTGGTCGGCGCCGGTGCGCTGCTCGCCGCGCTGGCCGCCTGGGTGGCACGCCGTGGCCCGCCGAGTTCAGACACCGGCGTGTCGCCCGCCAGCGCCGCGCCATGGGCCCGCGTCGGCCTGGCCGCCAGCCTGCTGGGCGTGCTGGTCGTCGCCAACGGCGGCATCTGGCAGAAGGAACGACTCATCCGTGACGGCCGGCCGGTGTTCGTCGAACTCGCGCCGGTCGACCCGCGCTCGCTGATGCAGGGTGACTTCATGCGCTTGAACTTCAACCTGCCCGGCGAGCCCGCCGAGCGCCGCGCCGGGCTGCTGCGCGCCGAGCGGCCGCAGGTGATCGCGCGGGTCGGCGAGCGCGGCATCGCCACGCCGCTGCGCATCGACGACGGCGCGCCGCCGGCCCCGGGCGAGCTGCGCATCGAACTGACGCCGAAGGACGGCCGCTGGATCCTCGTCTCCGACGCCTGGTTCTTTGCCGAGGGCGAAGCCGAGCGCTGGGCCGGCGCACGCTACGGCGAGTTCCGTGTCGATGCGCAGGGGCGCGCGCTGCTGGTCGGGCTGCGCGGCCCACAGCTCGAGGCGCTGTGAATCGCCGCGGCCGCCGCTGAGCCGGGCCGGCTCATGCCGGGCCGAGCATGCGTCGCGGATCGACCCAGGTGTCGAACTCTTGCGCCGTCACGCCGCCCACGGCCAGCGCCGCCTCGCGCAAGGCCAGCCCGTTCGTGTGGGCGTGCTTGGCGATCAGCGCCGCGCGGTCGTAGCCGATGTGGGGCACCAGCGCGGTGACGAGCATCAGCGAGCGCTCGAGCAGCCATTGCACGCGCTCGGCATCGACCTCCAGTCCTTCCACGCAATGCGTGGCGAAGCTCGCCATCGCGTCGGCGAGCAGGCGCAGGCTGTCGAGCACGTCGTGGGCGATCAGCGGCTTGCAGACGTTGAGCTCGAGCTGGCCCTGGCTGGCAGCAATGCCGATCGCCACGTCGTGGCCCATCACCTGCGCGCACACCATGGTCAGCGCCTCGACCTGCGTCGGGTTCACCTTGCCGGGCATGATCGAGCTGCCCGGCTCGTTGGCCGGCAGGCGCAGTTCGCCGAGGCCCGAGCGCGGGCCGCTGCCCAGCAGGCGGATGTCGTTGGCGATCTTGTTGAGCGCGATGGCCAGCGCGCGCAGCGCCGCATGCAGCACCACCAGCGGCTCGTGGCCGGCCAGCGCGGCGAACGGATTGGCGGCCACGACGAAGGGTTCGCCCAGGCGCTCGGCGAGCCGCGCCGCGACGCGCCGGCCGAACTCCGGATGCGTGTTCAGCCCGGTGCCGACCGCCGTGCCGCCGATGGCCAGTGCGTGCACGGCCGGCAGCGCACGGCGCAGCGCGTCTTCGGCGAGCGCGAGCTGTGCGTCATGACCACCGAACTCCTGGCCGAAGCTCAGCGGCGTGGCGTCCTGCAGGTGCGTGCGGCCGATCTTGATCACCTCGGCGAACGCCACCGCCTGGGCCTGCAGGGCGGCGCGAAGCTGGCCGAGCGAGGCCAGCAGCGGCCGGGCCTGCAGCACTGCGGCGACATGCATCGCGGTCGGGAAAACGTCGTTCGACGACTGGCCGTGGTTCACGTCGTCGTTCGGATGCACGCGGCGCGCAGCGCCGAGCCCGCCACCGAGCGCCAGCGAAGCCAGGCTGGCGACCACCTCGTTGACGTTCATGTTGCTCTGCGTTCCCGAGCCCGTCTGCCAGACGGACAGCGGGAACTGCGCATCGAACTCGCCGGCGGCCACGCGCGCTGCGGCGGCAGCAATGGCGATGGCCTTGTCCGGTTCGAGCAGGCCGAGGTCGGCGTTGACCTCCGCTGCGGCACGCTTGATTTCGGCCAGTGCGTGCACGATCTCGATCGGCATGCGCTGCGTCCCGATGGCGAAGAAGCGGCGGCTGCGCTCGGTCTGCGCGCCCCAGAGGGCGTCGCCCGGGACCTCGATCGGCCCGAAGCTGTCGGTCTCGGTGCGCGGCAGGGTCATGGCGGCGGCGTTCCAGGAAGGACGAGCCGACCGCGGGCCGCGCGTCGAGCCGTCGCCGGACAGTATCGGCGCGCGGGCGCGTCGTGTGGGGATTCCCCCGTCGCGGTCATCGCTACTGTCAGTGGACCCACTGCAGCGACTGGTCGCCCCAGCGCTGGAGCGGCCTGAGCGGATTGCGCCGCCGCTCGATCTCCCGGATGGTCGGTTGCCCGCCGATCGACCCGCACACCAGGGCGCTCCACGAAGACCAGCAGCACGTCCACGCACCATCCGGTGGTCATGCATGCAAACCCTCGCCGCTGCTGGGTCTCCGGGCCACATAGGGATCTTGCGGGACGATCCGGGACGATCGGGTGGCCCCCGTCGAGCCCACACCGGAAAGCGTTGCCCTGATCTCGGTGCCCCCGACGCGGACGCCGCGATCGGCTTCATCCGAGATGGGCGTGGCACGCAGGCTTGTCGAGCCTCCCCCGGGCGCGCGTACGGCGCAGCGCCGCCGCTCAACCCTTTACTTCGACCACCTGTTCGAAGCCGCCGAAGATCATGCGCTTGCCGTCGAAGGGTATGGGAGGATTGCCGGGCGTGGACGGGTCCATGCGAGGATCCTCGATCATCTTCTTCATGGCGGCGTCGCGCGTGGCCTTGTTCGGCCACTCGACCCAGGAGAACGCCACCGTTTCGTCGGCCGTCGCCTGCACCGCGCGGCGAAAGTCGGTGACCTTGCCGTCGGGGACGTCGTCGCCCCAGCACTCGATCACACGGATCGCGCCCAGTTCGATGAACAACGCATCGAAATGCTGTGCGTGCTCGATGAACCTTTGCTTGTTGGCAGTGGGAACCGCGATCACAAAGCCGTCGATGTAGGACATGCCTGAACTCCTGTTGGATCGACCGTTCGGCGCAACCGTCTGCGGACGCGTCGTACATTCCCGACGAACGAAAGGTGGCTGATTCGACACGATCCACCCTCGGCGCGGGCGGGCGCGCGTGCAGTTGCAACGTCGAGCTGGCCTGAAGCCGCCAATCGAGGATGCCCGCTCCCAGTCGCATGCGCTGGTCCGCGACCTGGCCAGGCAGCTGACCGTCGGGCTCGCGTCAATACACCTCGACAATCAGCTGTCGGTCGCGGCATCGAGATGACGCACGCGGACATGTCCAGACATCCGCCATCAGCAGACGAGTGTTTCTGGAAGACCGACTGCCGAGAGTCGGATTCGGCAACGCGTGCAGCGACCGGCTCCATGGGCCGAGAATACGTGGCCCGCCACACAGCCCCAGTGACCGACCTGCTTCTTCCCGATGCCTGACATCCCAGAGATTCCCGAGACTGCTCCGGGCCCGACGCCCAATGCGACGCCTGGTACGCCGATCGAGGCGGCGCCAGTTGTCCCCGCGGCGACTGTCGCACCGGCGTCGCGAGCCGAACCCAGCGTGGCCGACACCGCGCGCCTGCTGGCCGAGCACTTCCCGGCGCTGTTCGGTGCGGGCGTGATCAAGCCGATCAAGCTTCGCATCCAGGCCGACATTCATCAACGGGCGCCAGGAGTCTTCACCAAGAAGGCACTCTCCATGTTCCTGCAGCGCCACACCACCGGGACCGCCTACCTGCGGGCCCTGGTGGCCGAGGGCGCAACACGCATCGACCTCGACGGCCAGCCGGCCGGCGAAATTGCCGCCGAACACCGCGATGCTGCAGGTGTGGAACTCGAGCGGCGCCGTGCCATCGTCGAAGCAAAGAAACACGCGGGGCGCGAAGCGGCCCGAGCTTCGCGTCATGACGCCCGCCCACTGCGGCCACCCCGACCGCCACTCCCTTCCCAGCAGGCGGAGGTGTCGCAGCCCGCTTCGCAGGCGACCGGCGAGCGGCCTGCCACTCGTGGCGCGCGCGCGGTGCAGCCCGGTACTTCCGATCGCCCAGACCGCTCTGCGCGGCCATCTCAGCCCGGCCAGGCGCAACGGCGCTCCCGACCGCCGCAACCTGGCGCACAACGAGGCCCCGGCCGGCCCGGCGATGCTGGCTCGGGTGCATCGCGGCGCCCGCACAAGCCCCTGCCCGAGCGGAACCTTGCCAGTGCACATGAGCAAGAGCCCGTGAACGCACCGGCCCTGCCGCTGACTCCCGAGCAGGCTGCCGAGGCCGAGGCTCGCCGACAGCGCGCATTGCTGCTGCGCAGCTTCGAGCAGAGCCCGCTGTCGAAGGCAAACTTCGGGGCCTTGAAGGGGCTGAGCGAGGGAGCCCTGGACGCGCTTCTGACCCTGGCGCGGCAGGAGCGCGGCTCACGGTGATGGCCCCAGCGCCACAGGTATCGGGCCCATTCACCATCCAGGCCTCCATCGGCGAGTACAGCGAGACTCGCCTGAGTCGGCGGACGAAATTCGCGCTCTACCTCGAACGGGCTGGCGCCACCGCTGGTGACGAGAGGGAAGAAGGTCAGCTGTACAAGGTGCAGCGGCCGCAGGCCTTGCGCTTGGCGGTCAGCGCCGCGCTGCCGACTGCTTCTCCCCGGCCCGAACTTGCGCGGCCGGTAGAGTCGAGATGTGGCGCGGCGACGGTAGGTCTGAGCATCGCTGTTGCGGCCCCTTTCGGTTGGCGGTGCTGCAAGAGCCAGACCATGGCTCCGTTTCCACATCCCGCTCATCGAACCGGACATGCAGATTCCCCGCATCCGGCTCTCGGACAAGTCATCACGCCTTCGCCCACGACCCGCCGTGCTTCAGGTTGGCCAGGCGCACGAGCCCGAAGTGCTCGCATGGGTGATGGAGCGGGTAGCTCCCACCCCGGCGTCGCCTGACCTTGTACTTGTTGCGCAGCCACCGGCGCAACCGCGGTGCGGTGTAGTTGTCCAGCGCGCGATACGCCTGGCTCGTCGTGCCTACTTGGATGTAGTTCGCTCAGCCGCGCAACGCTGTCACGAAACCGTTTGACGCCTTGATGGTCCCGACACCCGCATGTTCCCTACGTTTCCAGCACGTTCTGAGATCGCCTGGGACCTTCCGGAACAGTCGGATGGCGCCCGGAGGGGTTTGAACAGTTCCGGGGAAGCCGCGCAGATGTGCACTCCGGCAAGGATCGGCTGAAGTTGTTCCCCCGGGGCTGTTCCCCTGTCTCGAAAGTTACCTCTTTCCGGCCGACTCGAACCGCATCACTCCCGGCGCCGCTGCCCTCGGCAGTCTACGTCTCCAGCTTCGCAGTCGGCCGAGGCACTCGCGGGGAGCGGCTCGGAGGCGGCATCCAGTCGCCTCAGTCTGGCGAGTTCGAATCTGTCCCCGCAGCGTTCATCGCCAGCTCCAGCATGTGCATCGCGTGCGACACCATCTGCCGACTGGCCTGCGGGGCCAGTCCGAGGTGCTCCATCACGTTGGCCTGCGCGATCGATGCCAGGCCATGCATCTGCGACCAGATGAACATCGCGTCCAGGTCCACGCGCGTGCGTTGCGCGCGATCGGTGCCGTGAATTCGCCGCAGCACCGTGCGCAGCACGTCCAACGCATGGCGGGCGTCCTCCACCAGGCCGCGCTGCTCGGCCGGCTCCGGCCACGGCGTGCCGAACATCAGCCGGTACTCGAGCGGATGCCCGGCCGCAAACGCCAGATAGCGTCGCCCCAGCGCGCCGAGGTCCTCGCGCGGGTCGGCGTGCTGACCCCGATCGTCGAGGTAGTCCGCGAACTGCCGGAAGCAACGGCGGATAACCTCGGCCAGCAGGTGGTCGCGGCTCGGGTAGTGCTTGTACGGTGCCTGGTGCGACACACCCAGGCGCCGCGCCACCTCTCGCAGGCTCAACCGCTCGACGCCGTTCTCGGCGATGAAGTCATGCGCCGCGCGGACACAGGCTTCCTTCAGGTCGATGGGGGCGTCAGTGGCGTCGGGCTCGATCATCGGTGGAGGCGCGGTACGGGATGCGCATCATTGTCCTTCCGGCGCCCCTGGCCGCAGCGCCATACCCCGCATGATGCGGCCCATGATGAAGACCCGCAGCGCCCGCGGCGCCGCACCCAGGCTCCAGCCCAGCAGCTTGGACAACGCGCCCGGCCGCACCGTGCCCTGCCGTCCCAGGGCCGCCAGCGTCTGGCTTGCCACCACCTCGGGCTGCACGGTCTGCCCCATCGCCATGCCGGCGCGTTGAGCAAACCCGCTGGCGACTGGACCGGGCGCGCAGGCGACGACGTTGACGCCCTGCCCCGCCCATTCCTCGCGCAAGCCTTCGGCCAGCGACTGCACATAGGCCTTGGTGGCAGCGTAGTTGGCCGACCAGGGCGTGCCATGGAAAGCCACCACCGAGCTGAGCAGGATCACCCCGCCGCGCCTGCGCTGTGCCATGCGCGCGCCGAAGTGCAGGCACTGCGCCAGAACGGCGCTGCAGTTGACGGCCACCATGTCCATTTCGGCCCTCGGGCTCCGCTCGAGCAGCGGCCCCGCGCTCCCGAATCCGGCGGCAGCGACCAGCAGTCCCACCTCCAGGTCCGCCGTGGCCGCCGCCAGCCTCGGCATCGCGTCCGGGTGGCCGAGGTCCAGCGGGACGACCTGACAGCGGATGTCGTGGCGTCGCTGCAGTTCGACGGCCAGTTGGTACAGCGGCGCCGCGCGCCGCGCGACCAGCACGAGGTTCAACCCGGCGGCAGCGGCTTCCAAGGCGAAGGCACGGCCGATGCCGTCAGAGGCTCCCGTGACCACGGCCCAGGGGCCGTAGCACTGCAGTCGCGATGCTGGTTCGAGAAGGGACATGGCGAGGCCTTGCAGCAGGGTTGGAGGAAGCGCGACCGAAGGACGAGTCGCGCAGTTGACACCGTCAACCATGATTCACTACAGTGTTGACACTGTCAACACTCAAGGACCCGACCGATGACTCCGACCCCGATCGACGCTCCGCCCGGGCCGCGCAGGCGTCGTGCGATCCTGACGACGCTGCTCACGCCGCTGGCTGCCATGCTGGGTGGCTGCGCCGCCTTCGACTACTCCGAACCCGATGCGCCGCTGGCGCTGCCGGCCCCACCGCGGCTCGACCCGGCGCCGCGCATCGCGCTGGTGCTGGGCAGCGGTGGCCCGCGCGGCTACGCCCACGTCGGCGTTCTGCGTGTGCTGGAGGAAGCCGGCATCGAGCCCGACCTGGTGGTGGGCAGCAGCGTGGGCGCATTGATCGGTGCGTTCTGGGCCAGCGGGCTGAGCGCGACCGAGATCGACCGGCGCTCGTTCGAGGGCGGGCCGTTGACCGTCTTCGACCCCTCGCCCTTCGCCGACCGCGGCTGGATCCACGGCCAGAAGCTGCAGGACTACGTCAACCGTGGCCTGGACGGTCGGCGGATCGAACAGTTGCCGCGGCGGCTGATCGTCACCGCTTCCCGGCGTGAGGACAAGGCCGGACGCTTCTTCCTGAGCGGCAACACCGGCGTTGCGGTGCGTGCATCGGGGGCGATGCCTGGGATCATCTCGCCCGTGGGTATCGCCGGTGTCGAGTACGAGGACGGCGACGAAGCCTACCCGGTGCCGGTATCGGCGGCCAGATCCGCGGGAGCCCAGTTCATCATCGCCGTCGATGTCAGTGCGCGAGGGGGCCGCACGCCGGCCGAGGCGTCGGCTGCGATGCGCGATCGCGATCTGCGCCGCCGCACCCTCATCGACCCTGAGGTGGCCCAGGCCGACTTCCTGCTCCACCCCGACCTGGACTACTGGGCCGGGCCACGGCGCAGCTACTTCATCGACGCCCGCGTCCGCGGCGAGGCCCACGCACGAGCGCGCCTGCCTGCGCTGCAGGCGGCGCTGGGCGCGCGCTTCGGCCCCAGTCGCGCTGCCCGCGGCTGAACGGGCCGCGCAAGCGCCGACCCGGCTCTTGCACAATCGGCGCATACCGTCGCGCGACGCGACCGCGCCGATCACGCCGCCGATCGCAGGCTGATACGCCCGTCGAACGCGCGCCCCCGAAGAGGAAACAGACCATGCCCATCGCCCATGGCGCACACAACAACGGGCTGCTCTGCGGCTACTGCTTCAGCGCCGACGGCATCGGCCAGGAGATCGACCTGCAGGCGGCCGTCGAGTGGCTGAAGCGCCCGGTCAACGCCGGCGAGCCAGGCTTCCTGTGGCTGCACTTCGGACTGACCGACGCCTCGGCGCAGCGCTGGATGAAGGACAACCTGGCGCTGGAGCCGGAATTCTTCGAGGCGCTGGGCCAGGGTTCGCGCTCCACACGCATCGAAGACGCGCGCGACGACCTGATCGCGGTGATCAACGACGTGGCCTACGAGTTCACGTTCGAGCCTTCGGACATCGAGACCCTGTGGATGAGCGTCAGCGAGCGCGTGGCCGTCAGCGCGCGCATGCACCCGCTGCGCTCGATCGACGGGTTGCGCGAAGCGGTGCGCACGGGCGCCCGTTTCGGCTCGCCGGTCGAACTGCTCAACCACCTGATGGACAAGCAGGGCGACGTGCTGGTGCGCATCGTGCGCGAGGCGACCTTGAAGGTCGACAGCATCGAGGACAGCCTGCTGCGCGGGCGCCTGGTGCACCAGCGCTCCGATCTCGGCCGGCTGCGCCGCGTTCTGGTCCGGCTGCAGCGCCTGCTGGCACCCGAGCCGGGTGCGTTGTTCCGCCTGCTGCGCCAGCCGCCGCCCTGGATCGCGAGCGCCGACCTCGACGGCCTGCGCCAGTCGACCGAGGAGTTTTCGCTGGTGCTGCGCGATCTCGCCGCGCTGCAGGAGCGCATCAAGCTGCTGCAGGAGGAAATCGCCGCCCAGGTCAGCGAGCAGACCAACCGCAGCCTGTTCACGCTGACCATGGTGACGGTGCTCGCGCTGCCGATCAACATCACCACCGGCTTCTTCGGCATGAACGTCGGCGGCGTGCCGCTGGCCGAGCATGCCCACGGGTTCCTGGCCGTGGTGCTGCTTGTGGCCATTGCCACAGGCATCGGCGCCTGGGTGGTCTTCCGGCGCAAGGACTGAGCGGCCTCCTCGGTGCTTGCCGAGACCTGCATTCACCTCTTGCTCTGGCACGCGCGACGTTGTCATCAACCGGAACGCATACTGGACCCTCGCGTGGCCACGGGTGGACGACTTGCGACACTGCGGTGCGACGCGCACACGGGAGAACACTGCATGGACCTGCTCAAGACAGCGGTGGTGGACATCATCACGCTGGTGTCGACCTGCCATGCCCTGGAGTCATTCCCGTCCGAGGGCGAGGAGGTTCTGCAACGCAAGCCGCGCAATCGACTGCGGCGCGACCTCAAACGCGGAACCGTCGCGTACATCGATACCTTGGCCAGAACCAGACGCGGCGTGGTCGATGACGACTTGCTCCGCAGGTGCCGCGTGGCCGCGGAGCAGCAGATGCCGCATGCCCTGTCGCATGAGGAGTTGCTCGGCCGCGTCATGGCGTGTGAGGTCGGTTCCCTCGACGGACTGGCCGCCGCGCGGCAGGACCTCTGGCGCTTGGCGCACGTGGCGATCTGCCTGAGCAGTGGCATGTCGACCTTGCGCGGATCGTCTGTCCTGGTTCATGCCAGGTCGGCTGATGCCTTGGCCGGACGCCTGCGTCGCCGCCTTCGGAAAGCATTGATCGCCTATGCGCGGGCAGCACTTCGCAACAAGGCATCCAAGGGACGGTTGGTCGTCAAGGCGCGCGAAGCTGCGCTGGATGAGATCGGATCGCGCGGCGCCATCGAGGCCGAACGGCTTGCGGATGTCGAGGCTGGCGCCGACGCGGCACTCGGTGTCATACGGCAAGGCGTGACGAAGCCCCTCCTGGACCTGGCACTCGACTGGCACCTTCACAGATCCTCGACGAACCAGCGCAGTTCCCCAATGCCCGAATGACCAAAGAGAACGTTCCGGCCTTCCAGCCCTTGACTGGCATCTACGAGCCGTCGGCGATACAGCAACTGCCGGACGGCCGTTTTCTTGTCGTCGAGGACGAGAAGGAACATCCGCTGAGCCTGGTGACCGTCGGTGCAGATGGCACGGTCAGGACCGAAGCATTGACTGCCGGGCTGCTGCAGATGTTCGGTCCGTTCTGGAAACTGGACGATCTGGAAGGGCTGACTGCGGACCAGGCAGGCTTTGTCTACGGCATCACGTCGCACTCTCGCGATGACGACGGCGACGAGAAGAATTCGCGCGAGAAGCTGGTTCGGTTTCGCGTCGAAGGCGACCGGGTGCTTGCTCCCAAGGTGATCGGTGGGTTGAAGCGAGCTCTGACGACACGGCATGCGGTGCTCGCTGCGGCAGCCCAGGTATCCGACGTCAAGGCCAGCGGTGGACTCAATATCGAAGCCCTGGAGATCAGCCCCGACCAGCAGCGCCTGCTGATCGGTTTCCGCAGCCCCTTGCGAGACGGGCGAGCGCTGATTGCCAACATCGAGAACCCCCACGCAGTGTTCGACTCGGATGAAGAACCGCGGATCTCGCCTGTGCTCGAAGAACTGGATCTTGGCGGACACGGCATCCGTGGCTTGTCCTGGGTTCCTGCGCTGGGCGCGTATCTCGTGATTGGTGGCCCCGCCACACGCGAACCCGCAGACTTTGGCCTTTGGCGCTGGAGCGGCCAGTCCGGTGCGCCGGCTCAGCGAATGACGGTTGCAGGTTTGCACAGCTTCGAGAAGTCTGAAGGGGTGTGCCCGGCATCCGTCGACGGCGTTGAGCGGATCATCCTCGTCAGCGACGATGGGAACAGGAAGGCCGGGCGCGCCGCCGGCTATGTGCTGCTGGACCCAGCTCAACTGCTGACCGTCTCCTGATCGCTTGGCACCCACAACGGCGTCCACTCGATCCAATCACTCGCATGGGCAAGACAACCGATCTCCGTCGTGCTCTCAAGTCAAGCTTCTTTCCCTTTGTGCGCGAACTCGGCTTCGAGCTTGATCAGCGCCACGGGCCGGGCTTTGTCGACTTCCGCCGCCGTTCGGATGAACGCATCGAGTTCATCGAGATTCAGTGGGAGAAATACGGTCGGCCCCGATTCAAGCTGAGCTTCGGCAGCGTCAGCGTCCACGGCGTCCTCAGTCATGGCGTGTCGATTCCCGCGAGCGAAGTCGGCCCGGGGCAGGCCCCCTCCTACGTGATCCTCTATCCCACCGGCAAGGGCGGCAGCACCAGGAACTGGTTCTGCCAGGACAAGCCGCTGTGGTTCGCGATCTTCACGCTTCGACGGCTCAAGGCGCCTGAGCAGGTCTGTGCCGAACTCCTGCAGCACTTCCCCGAAGTGCTGCAGTACTTTGCCACGGGCGAGACCGGCCCTCACTGCCGCATTCACCGCAATCCATGGTCCAGGGATTCGGTCTGACCCTCGCGCCTGGTCGCCCCGGCACACGCATCATCGTGTGGCCACGCGTCCCGTGCAGGAGATGCTCTCTCCCCGGTAGGTCGTCGACAGAACCGTGTCGCTCGTGCGGCGCTGGTGCGTCACGTCGCAGCCGAGCGTGACACTGCGCGTGGCCGCATAGCGCACGCCGACCGACAGGCTGGCGCTTCGCTCACGGCCCGCCTCGTCGTTCAGCACCACGCCGCCGTTGCCGAGCAGCGAACTGGCCGCGAGGCTTCGCTGCGCGATCTGAGCGGCGGCATTGAAGGAGATCTTGCCCGTCATGTCGTGGTCGAGCCGCGTCAGCAGGCGCGTTGTCAACTGGCTGTTGTCGCCCGTTCCGCGCACCTGCTGACCGAGCAGTGCCACGGTGAAGAAGCTGGTCTCGCTCCCGGTATCGCGGCTGAGCTGGGCGCTCAGCCTTGTCTTGCCCGTCGCGATCCAGTCCCAGGCCAGCTGGCCGGTGGCGCCGCTGAAGTCACGGTCACTGAGCAGGTCGTAACGCTGCCTTGTCAGGCTCAACCGGCCGCTCAGCGTGCTCGCCCCGGTGATCGCCCAGGTCGAGGACAGATCGAGGTCGTGGCGCTCGAAACGATCCTCACTGGCGCTGCCGTCGGCATTCAGGCGCGCCTGTGGGAAGCGGCCTTGCGTCAGCCTTGGACCGAGCGTCACGCTCAGCGGCCCCAGTGGCCGCCACTGCCCACTGAGACCGAGGCTGTCGAGGCGGTACTGGTCTTGCGCGTAGGCCCGGGCCGAGTAGTCGATGCTGCGATGGCTGTAGGTCGTGCTGACGATCCACTGGGCGAATCGTCCGAGCTGCGCAGCGGCAATGAACTGCCGGCTGGTCTCCACGTTGGCAACACGTCGCTCGGGCTCCAGCGCACTGGCGTACGAGGCCAGGCTGCGGTTCGTCGCGTACGACAGCTTCCACGACAGCTCGCCGGCCGTCGCCCCGCTCCAGTCGGCGAGCAGGCCATAGCCGGTGTTGTCGAGGTCGTCGCGGCGGCTGTAGTCGCTGTGGCGCAGCGTGAGGCTGGACTGCAGGCGTTGCCGGCCTATGGTCTCGTCGACGCTGGCGGACAACGACGCCCCGGCATAGTGGTCGCGGATCTCCTCGCCCGGCGGGGCGCGGAACACGTTGCTCTCCGAGCCGGCCGACAGGCCGGCACTGAAACGCAGCGCGTTGTCCTGCGCGCGCGCAGACGGCACCGCTCCCAGGCAGACGACGAGCGCCGCCAACCCGACTTGCTCAGTGCGCATGGCGGTCCGAGATCACCAGCTTGATGGTGCGAGCGATGATCTGCAGGTCCAGCGCCAGCGACCAGTTGCGCAGGTACTCGAGGTCGTACTCGACACGCGCCTGCATCTTCTCCAGCGTGTCGGTCTCGCCGCGCAGCCCGTTGACCTGTGCCCAGCCGGTGATGCCGGGGCGCACCTTGTGGCGCACCATGTAGGCCTTGATCAGCCGCGCGTACTGCTCGTTGTGGGCCACGGCGTGCGGGCGCGGCCCGACGATGCTCATGCGCCCCTGCAGCACATTGACGAACTGCGGCAGTTCGTCCAGCGAGGTCTGTCTCAGGAAGGCGCCGAAGCGCGTGATGCGCGCGTCACCGCGTGTCGCCTGCCGGACCACTGCGCCGTCGTCCATGACGCGCATCGAGCGGAACTTGTAGACGACGATCTCCTCGCCGTTCAGGCCGTTGCGACGCTGCTTGAAGATCACCGGCCCCGGCGAGCTGAGCTTGACGCCCACCGACAGCACGGCCAGCAGCGGCGCCAGCAACAGGAGGATCGCCGCAGCCAGCAGCATGTCGCTCGCGCGCTTGACCGCGTCGTTGACGCCGGTGAACGGGGTCTCGCAGATGCCGACCACGGGCACGCCGTTCACGTCCTGCAGGCGGCCCTGGATGATGCTGATGCCGAACACGTCTGGCACGAAGTAGATCGACGCTGTGGTTCCCTGCAGCGACTCGAGCAGTTGCACGATGCGCGGCTGCGACCCCAGCGGCATGGTGATGTAGACCTCACCGACCCCATGCCGCAGCACGTGCGCTCCGACATCGGCGAGGCCGCCGAGACGCAGCTTGCGCGCGTTGGCATCGATGCGCTCACCCTGCCGGTCGTCGAAGTAGCCGAGCACCTCGGTACGCTGGTCGCTGCGGCCGAGCAGTGCCCGCGCCGCCTTCACCGCCAGCGGCCCGGCACCGACGATGATCGCGCGCCGCGCGGTGGCCGGCGACCGCGCTCGCCAGCGCAGCCAGTCACGACCAGCGATGACGATGCACCACTGGACGAAGGGCGTGCTCAGCGCCCACAGGCCGATCACCTGCCATTCGAAGTACATGAGGCTCTTCGTCGCATAGCCGCACAGCAGCAGCAGCGCCAGCAGCCACAACCAGGACAGGCCGATGTCGACGGCCGATGACAAGGGCCGATCGCGGAAGCGGTCGTTGCCCGGGAAGGTCAGCGCCAGCACGAGCAGCAGCAGCGTCATCGAGGCACGCGAAAAGGGCTCGTCGTGGTACCAGTGCGCCCCCACCAGCATCACTGCGCTCAGCCCCGGTTCGAGCAGCGCCGCGATGAAGGCCGAGAGCGACTGCGGGGCATGCCGGAACAGCCGCCGCGCACCGGTTGCCGCGAACATGCGCACGGGCGTCTCCGACACGGTCTGCGCTGGACGGAGCATGTCGGCCGGGGGGTCGAGGAGGCTGGAACGGGACATGGGTTGGGTTGCAGGCGCACGCCGAGGGCATGCCGACGATCCGCCGCTGCGGCAAGGGCAAGCGGCGCTTGTTGCTGCGCACCTTAGGGCTGCGCCATGACTGGCCGGTGAATCGGCGGCGCGTGGCGTTCATGGTCCGAACGGACCATGGTTCATGCCGCCTCGATGTCCATGCGCCCGGCTTGCACATGAGCCGAGCGGCGTGTCACGAATCCTGAACCTGCGCCACCTAGGCTCTCGTCATGACTGTCCTTTCGATCCGGCGATGGCTGGCCACCATCGGCGCCGCAACCGCGGCCCTTGTCACCGCACCGACATCGGCGGCGGAGTTGCTCGTCAGGTTTCATGATGCCGCTGCGCCGATGGCCGCAGCCGTGACCGAGGTCCGGCGTGAGCTCGCACCCGGGATGGTCCCCATCGGATCGAGCTGGTTCCGCGTGACGACATCGGCGCCGGCATCGCGTGCGGAGCTGTCGCGCATCGCCGCCCGCCTGCGCCGTGACCCGCGCATCACTCACGTCCTCGAACCAGGGCACGAGGAACTGACCCGCGTTCCCGACGACACGCTGTACGCCAGCGACCAATGGTGGCTGGGCGAGAGCGTCGCCGGCTCGGCCGGCGTTCCCGACCTTCCTGCCGCATGGGATCGCAGCGTCGGCCTGCCTGCTGCCGGCTTTCCACCGGTGGTCGCCATCCTGGACTCCGGCTACACGAGCCACCCGGAACTGGATTCGCGCTGGGTCGGCTCGGGCCATGACTTCGTGTCCTCTACCGACTACGCCAACGATGGCAATGGCCGCGACAACGACGCACGCGACCCCGGCGACCGGCTGACCGACGCCGAGATCAAGGCCGACCTCGACCTGTGGGACGGCTGCGAGGCACGTGAGCGCAGCAGTTGGCACGGCACGCTGATGGCCGGGCAGATCGGCGCCGTCAGCAACAACAGGGCCGGCGTCGCGGGCATCCACTGGGACGCACGCATCCTCCCCGTGCGCGTGGCCGGCAAGTGCGGCGCCGCCGTCGGCGACGTGGTCGACGGCATGCGCTGGGCCGCCGGACTGAACGTCGCCGGCGCACCGCCGAACACCACACCCGCGAAGGTCCTCGTCGTGGGCGTTGCAGGCTTTTCGTCCTGCGACACCGCCGACAGCGACCCGAACGTCGCCGCCGCCGCCCAGCTGTACATCGACACAATCGCGGAGATTCGTGCCGCCGGGGCGATCGTGGTCGCAGCAGCGGGCAACCAGCGCGGCGCCGTCGGGCGGCCGGCCTCCTGCCCCGGCGCGTTCGCGGTCACGTCGCTGAATCGGCAGGGCTTCAAGGCCATCTACGCCAACTTCGGCTCACAGGTTGCGCTGGCCACAGTCGGCGGCGACGCCGCCAACGGCCGCGACTGCGACACGCAGCTCGCCGACGCCGGCATCGTCTCGACCTTCAACCTCGGCACCGGCGCGGCCGGCGATTTCGGCTATGCAGCCGCCACCGGCACCAGCTTTGCCGCACCGGTGGTCGGTGGCGTTGCCGCGTTGATGTGGTCGCTCAACCCCGCGTTGAGCGTTGCGCAGGTCGAGGCCGGGCTGCGTGCCTCGGCGCGACCGCACGTGCAGGTGCCCCTGCTGCAGGCCTGCCAGGCCAGTTCGGGCAACAAGGGCGGGCGCTGCCAGTGCGACGACACGATCTGCGGTGCCGGCGTTCTCGACGCCGATCAAGCGCTGGCCTACGCGGCAGCGCCGGCAGGCTACGTGGCGCCGCAGCGCACGGCGGTGAGCCTGGACACACCGCAGATCCGAGCCTGCGCTCGCTCGCTCGGCCTGCCGGTGCCTGACGACCCGCCGGCCGACAACGAGGAAGGCAGCGGTGGCGGCGGTGCGACGGGCCTGCCGTGGCTGATGCTGCTGCTGGCCGCCGTGGGCACGCTGTCTCGCCAGAGCCGGCGGCTTGACTGAGCGCACGAAAGTCCCAAGCCGTTGCCGGACTTTTGCCTCGCCACGACGTCGCTTGGCTAGACTCCTGCGCGGGAAGTGATCGGGAGTGGACATGGAAAGCAGTTCGACAGTCACGGTCTACAGCTTCAGGATCTTCGAGCTCGACGCGGAGGCGTACCACATCGCCCGCTTCAAGGCGCCGCGCCACGTCATCCGGGAACGCTACCGCGGCGAGGTGCTCGAAGGCACCGGCGAGGAGGTCGATGCGACGGAGCTCGATGGAGAGGGTCGCTATCGCCGCATTGCCACCGGCTGGGGCGCACTCGACTGAACGCCGCCACGTGTCGTGCCCGCGATGCACGACAACAGACGCAACAAGTCCTCGCTTTTCTGCAGTGCGCGCGAAACAAGGCATGTGCAAGATGCCTTGGAAAGCGCAGACTTCGCTCGAGCCTGTTCCACGAGCGCGAGACGTCCGGCGCCCACTTCAAAGGAGGCCGACATGCTCACTGCATCCCTGATTTCGTTGCCGCCCGAAACCGTTCGCCAGATGGTCGACGCGCAGACCGACAGCCCGCATGGCGGCGGCGGCGGCAGTGCATTCGAGCGTGGCGCTGGTCTCGTCGTGCTCATCGTGGCCGTCGTGCTGGCACCGCTGGTCGCCCTCGTGCTGCACTGATCTTCCCTCGCGAACTGCTCGCTGACGCCGCTGCTTCACGCGGCGCGCGTCGATCGGGCCATGCCTGCCCACCTCCCTCTGCGGAGGCTTGACACAGCTCCTGCGTACTCTGTCTGTCGGGATGCCCTCAGACCGCTTCGCCGCGCCGCGGCGGCAGCGCCTCCAAACCCGCCAGGAGAGTACTCATGCAGTTCCGCCGCAAGGCGTTCACCCGGAGCCTGCTTGCAGCAGCGACGATCGCGTCGCTGCTGCCTGCCGCGAACGCCGCGAACTTCGTCACCCGCGCCCAGGATCTCGGCACGCTCGTCGCTCCGGTGACGCTGTCCTACAGCCATTCCTTCAACGACACCAACCTGTCGCTCGCCGGCCTGCAGCTCGCCGAGCTGCCCGGCAGCACGGTGTTGCCGTCGGACCTGTTCTACGACGACTACGCCTTCCAGATCGACGGTTCGACCTTCAATTCGCTGACGGCGACCATCGACCTCGGCACCTGGTTCGACATCTCGAATCTGCAGGTGCGGCTGTACCAGGGCAACCTGCTGACCACCACCACGGGGCCTGCCGGTCCGGCGCTGGTGGCGGCCTGGAGCGCGCAGACGCTGACCGCGCAGAGCAGCGGCGGCGACGTGCAGCTGATCGCGCCGATCAACCTGCTTCCCGGCAGCTACGTGCTCGAGGTGCGCGGCAACATCACCGGCACGAATGGCGGCAGCTATGCCGGCGTGCTCAACCTCGCACCGGTGCCTGAACCCGGCGCGCTGGGCATGATGCTGGCGGGCTTTGGCCTGCTCGCCTTCCTGGCGCGCCGCCGCCAGGCCTGAAAGCGACAACAGCAAGAACAAGGGGCCGCGCGAGCGGCCCCTTTTGCCTGTCCGGTCGGAACGCGGCGCTCAATCTGCCCGGCGCCGTGCGGCACGGCCGCCGAGCACGCCCAGGCCGGCGAGCGCCAGGGCCAGCGCGCCGGGTTCGGGCACCGGGGCGAGCGCACTCACGGTGACCATGTCGAAGCGCCAGGTGCCGGCGCTCCCGTAGCTGCTGCTGGCGGCATTCGACTGCACGTACGCTCCCCCCGGGCCGAATCCAGAGACGACACGGAAGCCGAACAAGGGGTTGTTGTCGGCGCCGGCGATCGACGACAGATCGACGCTGCGGCCATTGAACCATGTGTCACCGGCAGCGCCGACGAAGCCGGCCACGTCGGCGAAGCTCAGGCCGCCGTCCAGAGTGATCTGCACCACCTCGTGGGCAGCCGATGTGTTGCTGTGGCGCAGGTCGTAGCCGATCGAGACGTCCTGCCAGCCGAGCGTGCTGACGAGGAAGAAGGCGCCTGCGGTCTTCTCGGCAGTTCCCTGCGTCGGGAAGGTCGTGATTCCCCAGCCGGTGTCGTCGACTGCGACCGGGTCCGACGAGCCACCGTTGGACGCTCCGCTGGCGAAGCCGGCTGTCGTACCGCCGACCGCTGCAGCGCTGCCGGCACCGAACGACGGCAATGTGCTGCCGGTGCTCGTGCTGGTGTCGGGCGTCACGGAGTTGAAGTTCCACTGCGTGAGGACATCGGCTTGTGCGGCGCCGGCGAGCAGTGCCGCCGCGGCGGCGACCAGGGTGTGCTTGAGGATCACGAGAGCTCCAGTCAGGTTTGCGAAGAGAGGGAGATGCGGCGGCGCGCCGAGCCGGCAACCACGCCGATGCCGGCGAGCATGAGCAGCAGCGCGCTCGGCTCGGGAACCGGCACGACCTGCACGCCGGAGACCGCCAGCGTGGACGTCACGTTGTAGTCACCGACGTCGACCACGCCGAAGGCCACCGAGTGCATGCCGCCCGAAGCGAAGCTGAAACTGAAGCTCTGCGCGCCGGTCTGCAGCTGGTTGCCGAGGCGGCCCGGCAGCGTGGCTTCCCCGGAACCGCCGAGGCGGAACAACTGGCCGTCGACCACCGCGAAGGCATAGTCGGCGAAGTTGTCGCTGGTGCCGAAATCCCAGTTGAAGCTCAGCGTGTCGCCCGCTGCGGCACTGAACGACTGCAGCACGGCCGTGCCTTCGTAGGCCTGCAGGCCATTGGCCGGATCGGGATCGAGCGCACCGCCGGCGATGCCGATGAAGGACTCCAGGCCGCTCGTCGCGGCGCCCTGCCCCGAGCGATTCAGCGCACCGGCCGGCAGGGGAAAGTCGTCCTCGAAGTCGAGCGAGGCGTTGGTCAGCCAGAGTTCGTTGCCGCCGGCATCGTTCTGCACGCTGGCGTCGCCGAGCACCTGCCAGCCGGCGAGGCCCGCAGAGAAGTCACCGTTGCTCAGTGCCTGGGCCTGGGCGCCGGGCGAGGCGGCGGTCAGTGCAGCCGCCAGCGCGAGGGTGTGGAAGGTTCGCATCGCAGTCGTTGAGGTCATGAGGTGGGGGTCAGCGCAGCACGAAGTCGCGCGAGGGGACGATCGCTGCGGCGCTCACGCTGCGCAGTGTCGCCAGCGTGCGTGCAGCGGCAGGCCCGCTGCCGTCGACGTCGATCTGCAGCAGTGCACCGGCCGGCGAGGCGAGCACGCGGACGATGCCGTCGGCGAAGGCCGCATCGGGGTTGGCGCTGATCGCCGGCATCAGCAGCGACAGGTCGATGCGGTCGATGCCCGGCGCAAAGTCGGTGATGGTGTCCGCGGCATCGCGCAGCGAGCGGTAGACGAACAGATCGGCGCCACTGCCGCCGGTCAGCGTGTCGGCACCCTCAGCGCCGATCACGCGGTCGTCACCCGCCGAACCGACCAGCACGTCACGGCCGGCACTGCCCGTCACCGTCCGGTAGATCGCCAGGCCGACGACCACCGGGTCGTGGTCCGACGAGCGGTACGGCGTGGCGGCGTAGTAGTCAGGCCCGCAGGTCGCACAGGCCGGCTGCTTGAACTCGAGGTTGTAGTCGATCACCGAGGGCTCGTCGGCATTGATGTGCCACTCGGTCGCGCCGCTGACCTTGTCCGACAGCGAGGTGCTCGTCAGCGCATGATCGAGTCGACCGGCGGCGCCGTCGAACACGTAGGAGTAGCCGAAGCTGTTGAACACGCCGATCTGGTCGACGAAGCCGGCAGCGGCGAGCGTGGCGATCGGGTCTTCCTGCGCATAGGCGTTGAGGTCGCCGATCAGGATCACGTCGGCGCTGCCGCTACTTGATTGCAGCGTCGCGACGAAGTCCGCCAGCGCCTGCGCCTGCAACGTGCGGCGCTCGTTGTAGCAACCCTGGCCGTCGCCCTGATCGAGGTCGGCGCCGGCGGCATCGTCACACCCCTTGGACTTGAAGTGGTTGACGATGACCGCGAAGCGCTCGCCGTTCGGCGCCGCGAAGAGCTGCGCCAGCGGCGGCCGGTTGTGCACCACGGCGGTGTCGGAGATCGAGCCTCCCACCGGTGCCAGACGCGCGCCGCGGTAGATCATCGCCACCTTGATCGCATCCGTACCGGTGCCGGTGGCCGGATCGGCCACTCGGCTGTAGGTGCCCGCGCCGAGCTTCGCGTTGAGCGCGTCGACCAGGTTCTGCACCGCCGTGGCACCGTTGTTCTGGATCTCCATCAACCCGACGACGTCCGCGTCGAGTGCGGCAATCGCCTCGACGATCTTGGTTCTCTGGCGCGCGAACTCGGCCGAGCTGTTGGCGCCGCGGCAGTTGGAGGGCGACACGGCACCGCCGAGCGAACAGCCCTGCCCGGTCTGACCCGACGCCGTGCTGCCGTCGGTGAAGGTGGTGAAGTAGTTCAGCACGTTGACGCTGGCCACGCGCAGGTTGCCGCCCACCGCTTCCGGTGTCGTGCGGCGCGCGTTCTCGCGGGTGACCGCCACCGGCGCGGTCGGCTGGACCTTGTAGTCGCCGAAGCCGGTGTTGTTGTTGGTCGCCAGGCCGTAGTCGATCACGCCGGTCACCGACGCCACCGTGTCACCGGCACGCAGCGTGTTGTCGGCAGCGAGGTACGGTGTCGGGTTGGGGTTCTGGACCGACGTCGCATCGTCGAGCAGGATGCGCGCACGCGCGTTCGTGTCGGCCAGCGCCTGGGCATCGGGGCCGGGGCGGTGGCGATTCGTCGGTGTCTCCAGGCGTCCACCGGCCGACAGCGTCAGCTGCCCGTAGCGGCCGAGGAAGAAGTTCTGCGACACCGTCAGCGGGCCACGCAGCGTGACGAGCATGCCCTCGTAGCGCTCCAGTTCGTCGTTGACTGCTTCGGGCAGGACGACCTCCACCGGCGGCACGGCGAAGCCGCTGCCCAGCACGGTGATGCCGCTGATGCCGGTCAGCTCGGTCACCGGATGGGCCAGCGTGTCGGCGTTGGTTGCCGCGCCGGTGTTGAACTCCGTGACCGTGCCGCTGAGTTGCACCAGCTGACCGACACTGACGGTCGGCGCGCTGCTGGTGAACACGAAGATGCCGTCAGAGGTGTCCGGATTGCCGTCGCCGGTCGGGTCCTGCAGGAAGAAGCCGTTGTTGGTGCGCAGCGTGACGACGCCGCGTGTGGTCACCGGCTGACCGTTCAGCGCGCTGCTGCTGGCGCTGCCCTGGATCTCGGGGATGGGCGTGATGCCGGCGATCGTCACGTCGAGCGTGCACGACGCCGTCTGGCCGCTGTCGTTGCTCCAGCGCAGCGCGATCGGATAGCGGCCCGAGGCGGTGCCGGCAGCGACATTCAATGACAGCTGCGCCGTGCCACCCACCACGGTCGCGCTCACGAAGTTGCCCAGCGTGAAGCCGGCCGGCAAGGAGCCCTCGATCGTGGCCGCGTTGACGATGCTGTCGACGTCGGACGCCGTGGCCTGCGCGCTGCCCGCCGCACCGGCCAGCAGCGTGAGCGCCGGGCAGTTCGGCACGATGGGCTGCGCGACGACGCTGCCGCAGGGCTGCAGCGCCGTGCTGCTGTTGCGCGGCGTCGGCGCCGCGGCAGTGAAGTCGCTGCCGTTGTTGTCGCTGTCGGTGCAGCCTGCCGCGTTGCGCAGCACCGCGGTGGTCGCCACGGTGGACGGCGCGGCGGCGCCCTCGAAGTAGGTGGCTGCGCCCCAGCCGACGAGGTCGACCAGCGACGCACCGCTGGGCGTGCTGCCGGTCAGTGCCGTGGTCGAGGCGACCAGCGCCACCTTGCCGCCGCTGGCCGACATCGGGATCGTGCCGATGGCGTCAGGCGTCGGCAGGTTCTGCGTTCCGCCGCCTTGTGCGGCCTGCTGCACGAGGTAGTACTGCCCGGGCGCCAGTGTGGCGGCGCCGAGGTTGGTGACCTGCCAGCTGGTGCCGGCTGTCGATGCGTACTGCACCGACCAGCCGGCCAGGCTGACCGGGGCCGAGCCCGCGTTGAAGACCTCGATGAAGTCGTTGCGCAACGTGGTGCCGCTGTTGCCGCCACCACCGTAGATCTGGCTGATCACCACGCCACTGACCGACGCCTGCGCGAATCCCCCGGACAGGGTCAGCACGGCAACACCAAGGGCACGAACGAGGGAACGACGAGGTCTCATGCGGGTCTTCGACAGGTGCCGGCGCGAAGTCGCGCCCGATCTGCAGAGGCTGAGGCCGCGCCTTGGCGTGGTCGTGTCACGCCGGCGACCGATCGTGGGCCGATCCGCTCACCGTTCGATGACAGGCGCCGCGGCTTCTTCCGCTTCTTGACGCGCAGATGTCGATCCGGCGTCATACCCCGCGAACACGTTGAGCCGGCCGGCTCATGCCCCTGTCGCGGAAGCTTCAATCGGCTGGTCCATGATGATCGTGCGGCTGCCGGACCGGGAGCGAAGGCCGCCCGTTCGAGTCATGCCAACGGTCCTTGTGGCCGGTGTTGCGCCTTCATCGAGTGGTCACCGACTTCTGGTTTGCACACACAGGGAGAAGACCATGAAACATCGCAGCGTCGCTGCAGGCCTTGCAATGGCCTGCGCTTGCGCCACCGCACCGGCCTTCGCGACCGATCGCGACGCCGGCTACAGCTTCGAGGATCACTTGCGCGAGTCGGTGGAGGAGCGCCTGTCGTTCGTCTGGAACAGCGAACGTGACGACGACTGGCACCAGGGCTGGCGCCGCATCGAGGAGCGCCTTCACGCCCGGCGCGACGAACGCTTCGGCGATCGTTATGGCCGCAGCCTGCGCGAGCACGGCTGGCCGCACCTCGGCTGGCAGGCGTGGCATGGCGGCGGCGGCTTCGGCCACGGCTGGCATGGCCGTCCCTGGCTCGACCCGCATTGCGTCATGCCAGCGGTGCCCGAGCCGGCCAGCGCAGCGCTGATGGCCGGTGGCCTGCTGACACTGGTGTGGGTGCGGCGCCGTCGCCGCTGAGGGCTATCTTGCGGCGCCGCTGACCAGGCGCTGCGCCTCGATCTCGCTGCGCAGCGCCTCGGCACGGTTCTCCAGCCTGACGGCATCCAGGCCGATCAGGCCTTCGCCGCCGCCGAGGCGGCGGAGTTCGTCGAGCAGGCGGCGCGAGATGCCGTAGAGCTCACGGTTCTGCGCCTCGGCGCTGCCCAGCGCCTGGGTGCTGCGCTCGAGCAGCGTGCTGGTGGTGACGACGGTCTGCGTGCGCTCGGCGAGCTGGCGCTGCTGTTCCTGCAGCGACTTCGTCAGTTCCTCGATTCGCGTCTGCTGCGCCTGATCACGCTCGGTGCTGCTGCGCTTGAGCGCCTCGATTTCTGCGCGCAGCTGGGTCAGCTCCGACTCGGCCCTGGCGAGGTCGGCACGGGCACGGCCGGCCTGCGCCTGTGCGGCGCCGAGCTGCGCGCCGCTCTTCTTCGCCAGCACGTCCAGCTTGTCCTTCTCGGCGGCGAGTTCGGCCTTCTCGCGCTGCAGCGCGGACTGCTGCTCCTGCGCGCTGCGCAGCGCCTGCTGGGCGCGGCGCAAGGCCTCGCGCTCGCGCGAGGCACGCTTGTCGTCCTGCGCCAGCACCGGCAGCGCGACGGCGATGCCAATCAACATCGTCAGCAGCCGAGCCCGGCGTGTCGTCATCAGGTTTTGCATGGCGTGCCCGGTCTCAGAAGCGCGACTGCACTTCGATCTGGATCACCTCGATCTTCAGCGGCGCGCTGCTCAGGTTGCCGCTGACCGAGGTCGGGTCGCCGGGCACCGCGAGGAAGCGGTAGCCGTCGTCGAGGTTGCGTGTGCTGGTCCAGCGCGCGCCGAAGGTGGTGTTGCGGTCCAGCGTGTAGCTGCCGCCGACGCTGAAGCCCTTGTAGTTGGTGCCGCCGAGGTGCCAGGTGGTGTCCGTGAAGGCATCGATCCAGGCGTCGCGCTCGAACTTGCGCAGGGCCACGAAGCCCTGCCAGTCGCCGCGCTCGACCAGCCTGGGCGTGCCCAGCAC
>NZ_CALRZC010000120.1:0-24203 GCF_943372545.1 Variovorax sp. YR752
CTCAAAGAAGACCAGCGCGGTGGTCGTGCGCAATCTACTCAGTCACGGGCTCCAACACCCTTGTCAGACGCACGCTGCACGCACCGGTCTGACCGCCTCAGCGGCGCTCAAACTGTATCGCGCTGGTCTGCTTGGAAGATACAAGTCAGCGCCGTGGTCAGGCGACAGTCAAGTGCGCGCGAAAGTGGCTCGCCTTCTCCTCACGGCACTTTCGACGCTAGATCGCGTCAGCCGGGATCACCAACGCGCTCACGTCGTACCGGAGTTCAGGCGATCAGTCGTCCATTCTGTCCAACCACCGCCACATCGACGAACGCCCCTCCTTGCCGGTTGCCTGCGCCGTAGCCAATCTGCATGCCGCCGATGTCGAAAGCCTCGATCCTCTCGAGCGCGGCGATCAGCCCCTCGCGCGTCGGGCTCGGTCCGGCGCGGCGCAGACCTTCGCCCAGGATGCGCGCATTGACGTAGCCCTCCAGCGACGGCAGCGAGAAGTCGTCCCCGCCGTTGGCGCGCATGTCCGTCTGATAGCGGCGCACGATCTCGTACTTCGGCGCGTTCGGTGGCGGGACCACGATGGCGAAGCCAATGCCGCGCCCCATCGGACCGAGCGCTTCGATATTTGCCGCGCTGGCGCCGATCGACAGACCGTACATCGAGCTCGCCACGTTGGCTGCGCGCAAGCCCCGCACGAGCACCGGCATCGCGCCTGCGGCGACCATGATCACGACCTGAGCCTGAGCCTTCGCAACGGCCTCCACAGCGGGCCCGACCTCGGTGCTGGTCGTTCCCGGCGTCGTGGCGACGATCGCGGGCTCGAGCCTGGCGGCGGCCATCGACCTGATGAACGCTGCGAGTACCGACTGGCCGAGAGGATCCTTCGGATGCACGATGCCGATCCGGGTCATTCCCAGCGTCGTGGCCGTTCGGATCAATCGATCGACCTCCTGGTCGTAGGTGGCCCGCACCCAGAAGACGTTCGGCGGACTGGACTTGCGCAGCGCCGCGGTTCCGGTGACCGGGCCGACGATGGCCATGTCCTTGACCGATTCCATGATGGCAGCGGTCTGCCGCGTTCCAAGCGGCGTCAGCATGGCGCTGACCGAGCGGTCCGCGGAGAAGGCCAGCGCATTGGCCTTCGCCAGTTCGGGCTTGAACTGGTCGTCCACCGGCACCAGTTCGACCCTGGCGCCGAGGATGCCGCCCGCCTTGTTGACGGCCTGGAAGTAGGCCTGTGCGCCTTTGAAGTTGGCCGAGCCGTTGGCGCGCTCGGGACCGCTGTTGTCGAAGGTCGTTCCGATGCGGATGGTGCGGGGCTGCGATCGACTCGGCAGCGCGATGCTCGCCGCGGCACCGGCGATCAGTCGCAGGCCGGAACGCCGCGTGATACGGCAAGCGGGTGGGCGATGGTCGTTCATCTTGCTCTCCAGGCAGCGAAGGAAAGAATGCCGTCCGGCCCCGAGTACAGGGCCGAACGGGCTCCTCAGCGAGTCACGCAGCTGAAGTTGGCTGCATCGTCAGTGCTGCCGCTGCCCTTGTAGCGGGCCACCTGGGGATAGGGGCACAGCGGGCGCGTGCGGGTGGTGCTGCCGTTCTCGATCCGCGCGGCCGTGATCGACGTCGGCGCCTGCCCCTTCTCCGACCACGCCATCAGCGCGCGGAAGATGTCGGTCCTGGGCTCGGCCGCCACTGCGCCGCTGGCCACCTGGCCGAACTCCGACACCCCGCTGCCGGTGGCGCAATGCGCCATGCCGGGCACCATGTACAGCCGCGAGAACTCGTCCGAACCGCTGACCGCCTGCCGCACGCGCTCGTAATAGTTCACCGTTCCCTGCGGCATGATGAGTTGGTCAGACCAGCCGTGCCACAGGATGAGCTTGCCGCCGCGCGCCTTGAACGCCGACAGGTCGGGGTTGTCGGTGGCCATCATCGGGCCGACCATGCGCGCGTTGTCATAGAAGTAGGTCTCGAAGTTCGCATAGGTCAGCGTGTTCCAGTCCCAGGTGGGATCGAAGTACACCCAGTAGCGCGCCTGCTCGATCGGGATCGGGAACGGGAAGGTGCCCGAGAACGCCCCCAGGTCGGCGCCGCGCTCGATGCCCGGCCACAGCAGGCTCCCGCTGGCCGAGGTCGCCCCCCCCCAGATCTTCTTCACCCCGCTCGCCTCGCCCGGCGTCAGGCAGGTGTCGCCCGAGCAGTTGGCGCGCGTGATCTCGATGTCGTTCGTCGGGTCGTAGCTGCAGCGGCGCGGGTCGTCGATCACGCCGTCGGTCACGCCGTCGTCGGCATCGCAGGCGGCCACCGCGCGTGCCGTCACCAGGGCTTGCTTGGCCGCCGACATGGGGCCGCCGGCTTCGTACTTCATCGCCATCTGCGGCCAGATCTGGTAGGTCTGAAAGCGATCCCAGTGGATCGCCGGTGCCCCCGCGAGGATCGCGTCGTAGGCCTCGGGATAACGCTGCGCCATCATCAGGCCCTGGCGCCCGCCGGTGGAGCAGCCGTACCAGTACGAGCGCACCGGATCGCGCCCGTAGAAGGCCTTGGCCACCTGCTTGCCGATCACCGACATCAGGTACTCCGAGCGGTGCGCGAAGTCGGTCTGCAGTTGCGTCGCCGGGCCACCGGTGGCGTCCATGCCCCAGCTGCCGTCGAGGAAGTCCGGCAGCGGCCCCTTGGCCGTGCCGGCGTGGCCGGTGTCGGTCTTGACGCCGACGAAACCCTGGCGCACCGAGTCATCGGGCACCACCAGTTGCGACGCGCCGGCGTAGACGCCGTTGCCTTCGGCGCGCAGCCGGCCGTTCCAGTTGGCGCTGGGCAGCGCGACCCAGATGTTGACGTTGGCGCCGACACGTGCCTTGACCAGGCAGTAGTCGCGATCGCTGCTGGCGCTGCCGGTACTGCCCGTGCTCACCTCCAGAATGTTGACCGCGGCATCGGCCGTGAGGGTGGCCGCGCCGACGCCGGCCATGGTGCACGCCGCAGCAGGCTGGACCGACAGGGTGTCGAAGTCGACGGTTGACGACGAACTGCCGCCGCCACCACCACCACCGCAGCCGCTGAACAGGGGCAATGCTACCGCCAGGGCGGTGGCAATACCGGCCCGAACCGGCGCGCGTCGCATGTCGTGATTCGTTGTCATTTCGGGTTGTCTCCTTGCACCGGTCAAGCCGGCGCGATGTGGTGAATGGATGTCATGGATGCGGGGTGACTCGCATGCCTGCTTCGGCTTGTCGTCAACTGCCGAGAAACCGCACGAGCACCAGCGAGATCGACGGCACCGCCAGCAGCAGCACGATGCGCACGAGGTCGGAGGCGAGGAAGGGCATCACGCCCTTGAAGGTCTCGACGAGAGGCACGTCCTTCGCGAGGCGGTTGATGATGAACACGTTCATGCCCACCGGCGGGTGCACGAGGCCGATCTCCACCACCATGAGCGCGAGGATGCCGAACCAGATGCTCTTCTCCTCATCGGTCAGCCCGTGGAAGGGCAGTCCCATCACCACCGGGTAGAAGATCGGGATGGTCAGCAGGATCATCGCCAGGCTGTCCATCACGCAGCCGAGCAGGATGTAGATGGTGAGGATGGCCACCATCACCAGCATCGGGTTGAAGCCGCTGCCCTTGACCCAGGCGGCCAGCTCCGCCGGCATCTGCGACAGCGCCAGCGCGGTGTTGAGCATGTCCGCGCCGAGCAGCACGAGAAAGATCATTGCGGTGGCCTGGGCGGTGCCCAGCGCGCTGTCGACCAGGCCGCGCCAGCGCATGCCACCGGTCACCACCGCCAGGATGCCGCAGGCCGCTGCGCCGATGGCCGCGGCCTCGGTGGGGTTCGCCCAGCCACCGTAGATGCCGACGATGACGACGAGGAACACGCCCAGCACCGGTGCCACCTGGGCCAATGCCTTCAAGCGTTCGCCCCACGCGACGCGCGGGCCGGCCGGGCCGGCGGCGGGCCGCAGCGTGACGACGATCTTCACCACGATCATGTAGCCGACCATCGCGATCAGGCCGGGCACGACCGCGGCCACGAACAGCTTGCCGATCGACTCCTGCGTGAGGATGGCGTAGATCACCAGCGGCACCGAGGGCGGGATCATGATGCCCAGCGTGCCGCCGGCGGCCAGCGCACCGGTGGACAAGCTGCCGGCATAGCCGAAGCGCCTGAGTTCGGGCAGCGCCACCTGCCCCATCGTGGCCGCCGTCGCCAGCGAACTGCCGCAGATGGCGCCGAAGCCCGCACAGGCGCCGATCGAGGCCATCGCCATGCCGCCCTTCAAGTGCCCCATGAAGGCCGCGACGAACCGGAACAGCGCCGCGCTCAGGCCGCCGTGCGTGGCGAACTGGCCCATCAGCAGGAACATCGGGATCACGATCAGGTCGTAGTTCGACAGGCGCGCGTAGCCGACGTTCTTCCATGCGGACAGCAGCGGCACGAAGCTCCAGTCCGAGAGCGCGAGGTAGCCGCCCGAGCCCATCACGAACATGGCGATGCCAATGGGCACGCGCAGCGCCAGCAGCGCCATCAGCAGGGCGAAGAGCAGGGTGCCGATCGCGACGCCGCTCACGGATGCGCCTCGCGCGCGGCGCTGACAGCGGGCGCGCGCAGATGGGCACCGACCATGTACAGGCCCGCCACGGCCATCAGCGCAAAGCCCGGCACCATCAGGATCTGGGCGACCCAGATCGGCCAGCCCAGGATGACGCTGGTCTCGCCCGCGTCACGCACCGCCAACGCGCCCACCCCCGAACGCCATGCGAGCACGCCGCCGACGGCGGCAAACAAGGCGGAGCCCGCGGCGTCCAGCACATGCACCGTGCGAGCGGAGCAACGGCTGGTGAAGAAATCGACCTTCACGTCGCCGCCGATCAGGTGGCAGTAGGCGAAGAAGCTCGCGCAGGCGAAGGACGCACACATCTGCAGCAGTTCGACGTCGCCAGGCACGGGCGAGGCGGCGAGCTTTCGGCCGACGATGCTGACGATGCTCATCAGCACGAGCAGCACGAAGACCAGGCCACCGGCCATCGCCAGCAGCTTGGACACGCCCAGCAGCCTGCGGCCGAAGCGCCCGAAGCCGGGCATGGCGCCCGCTGCAGCCGGATCTGCTCCGGGGAGAAGCTCGCTCATCGCGTCACTTCCCGGCAGCGTGTTTGTCGATCAGCGCGCGCGCGGCGCCAAGCAGTTGCTGACCATTCGCGCCCTTGGCCGTGACATCGGCGACCCACTGGTCGACCACCGGTTGCGAGGCCTTCTTCCACAGCGCGATCTCGTCGCGGCCGATCACGTTGGTGGTGTTGCGCGCAGTGAGCTTCTTGGCCTCACCGTCGGCGGCGAAGAAGACCTTCCCGACCTGACCGGAGAGGGCCTGGCCGCTGTTGGCGTCGATCACCTTCTTCAGCTCGGGCGCGAGGCCGTCGTACTTCGCCTTGTTCATCACGAACATGAAGGTCGCGGTGTACAGCGCCGGCTCGGCCGGGTCGGTCTCGGAGTGGTACTTGACGATCTCCTGGATCTTCACGGAAGGCACCACCTCGTAGGGGACCACGGCGCCGTCGATCACGCCCTTGCTGAGCGCCTCGCTCACCTGCGGCACGGGCATCGCCACCGGCGTGGCGCCCAGGGCGGCGAGCATCCGGCTGGTCTGGCGCGTGGGGGCGCGGAGCTTCAGGCCCTTCAGGTCGCCCATCGTCCTGATGGGCTTCTCGCGCAGGTGGAACACCCCGTCCCCATGCACGTGGAAGGCGATCGGATGCACTCCGGCGTACTCGGCCTGTGCGTACTGTGCGACGTAGTCCCACAGCGCCCTGCTGGTGGCCTCGGGGTTCTGCATCATGAAGGGCAGTTCGAACACTTCCGTGAGCGGGAAGCGCCCGGCGGTGTAACCCGAGAGCGTCCACACGATGTCGGCCACGCCGTCCTTGGCCTGCTCGATCAGTTGGGGCGGCGTGCCGCCGAGCTGCATCGACGGATAGATCTGGCACTTCAGCCTCTGGCCCGACTCCCTGGCGACCTTGTCGCACCACGGCTGGATGAACTGCGTGTGGGCCGTGGATCCGGCCGGCAGGAAGTGGTGCACCTTGAGGGTGACCGCGTCCTGGGCGAGGGCGGGGCCGGCGGCGGCGGCGAGGGCAAGCGAGCGCAGCAGCGCGCGCGCGGCGCGAGGGATCGGGAACATGGTTCGTTGTCTCCGTATGCCGGTCGATGCCGGCGAGGGGTGGTGAAGGAAGGGGTTCTTGCGGCGATCCGCCACCGTTCTCATGGCGTGATGGCCTGCGGCACGGGCCGCCGCGTTGTGCCAAGAAATCCGACGATCTCGTCGATGAGCTGCCAGCGCGCATGCTCCAGATGCAGCAGGTGCGTACCCTGAGCGATGGTCACGAGGCGCCGGTCGGGCGTTCGCATCTGCGCGAACAACCCGGCTGCGTCGTCGGCGACGGACAGCCGGTCACAATCCCCGCGCACGAGCAGGACGTCGCCGCGCAGCGCGGCCGCATCGAAGAGCGGCCGCCCCCGCGAGACACCCAGCGCATCGAGCATGGGGCCCAACGGCGCGCGGTAGCTCCGTCCGCCCAGCATGGCGTCCGACGCGAACAAGGCTTGCTCGGCCGCTTCCACCACCCGTGGATCGCGGAAGACTCGAGGATCCTGTGGCCCGATCTCCGCGTCCCACTGGCGAGACAGGTCACCCGGACCGAACATGCGGTAGCCACCGAGGCGTGAGTCGAGGCGCGTCGGATCCCCAGGCGAGGCCGCCTCGGCGGCGGCGCCGTTGCGCGGGCACCAGACGGGCGCGTACAGCACCAGCCGCCGCACGCGCTGGGGGTGGGCCAGCGCGTACGCGGCACTGCGGGCTGTGCCCCACGAGTAGCCGAGCAGGTCGACCTCGGCGCAGTCTTCGGTTTCACAGACGTGCTGAACAACGTCCTCGATATCCGCCACCGCGTCGGCAAGGCAGCCCAGCGCGGGCGAACTCTGCCCGGGCGGGCTGTCCATGAAGCCGGGCCGCGACGAGCGGCCGTAGCCGCGCAGGTCGAACAGCACCACACGCCGCCCGCTCGCCGCGAGCGTGTGCTGAAGGGACCAGCCCGGTACGTCCAGGATCGCGGAGGCCGGCTGGAAGAAGCCATGCACCAGCACGAGCGGTATCGCGCCTCGCGGCCCTCGTGCACGGACGAACAGGCGAGCTTGCGGATCGGCACTGCTGCCAATCCAGCGCTCCTCGACCGCGGGTGTCGTGAAGGAGGTCATTCCAGTTCCTGCACTGCCGGGGCGCTCCCCTTGCAGGCCACGATGTTGAGATCCGCACCGGTCGAGCGCGCGAGGGCAGCCGCGATCAGGTGCGGGCAGGTCCCCAGCGCCCAAGTCAGCAGCGTCTGGCCATCGGGGATGGACCTCGCCACGTCGGCGGCGCCGAGCGTGCTGCCGGCGCCGGGCATGTTGTCGACGATCGCCGTCCTGCCCATGTGGGCCGATCCGGATCGGCCCCCCTGCAGTCGTGCCCGTGCCCTGGGCCAAGGCAGAGAACCCCATGCAGGCGGCCAGCGGCACGTCCAGCGGCAGCGAGCGTCGTTTCATGCTTGTCTCCTGCCTCGACTTGTTTGCCGCGGATCGTAGGAGCGGTCCCGACCCCGGCGCAGCGATCGATCCCATACCATCCATCGATACGGTCGATGGAAAGGACAGGTGCATGTCACGATCAACTCGGGAGATCGATGTCGGGCTGATGCGGGTGGTGCGGGAACTGGCGCGCATGGGCACCGTGACGGCCGCAGCCGCGAGCCTTGGAAAGTCGCAATCGACGCTGAGCCATGCGCTCGACCAGCTGCGCCAGCACTATCGCGATGCGCTCTTCGTGCGTTCCGGCCGGCGCCTGGCGCCCACGGCGCTGGGGATGCGCCTGGCCGAGGAGGCCACGCGACTGCTGCTCGACTTCGACCGCCTGCAAAGCCTGTCCATCGCCTTCGAGCCGGAGCGCGTGCCCCAGCGCTTTCGGGTGCACATGCTGGATCTGGCCGAGTTGCTGATCCTGCCTGGGTTGTTGCGGATCATCGACGAGGCTCGCCTCAAGGTGGAGATCGAAGTGGTCCGGTTGGACGGACACGATGTCTGGGCGGAACTGGAAGCCGGCCGGCTGGACTTGGTGATCGGCACGCCGTGGAAGACACATGCCACGCTGGTGCGCCAGCAACTGCTCGAGGAGCAGTACGTGGGAATCGCCCGCGTCGGGCATCCGCTGGCTGCCCAGCTCGACACGCTGGCGGGCTATCTGCGTTGCATGCACTGCGCGGTAGCACCGCGCGGGCCGGCATTGAGCCGCATCGAGGCGGCGCTGGAGGCCCTCTCTCCGGAGCGGCGCGTCGTGACGAGAGTGCCGGACTTCTTGTCCGTGCCATCACTGGTGGCGTCCACCGACGTGGTGGCTGCCGTTCCGGCCACGCTGGTCGGTCTGCATCCGCTTGGTACGAGGCTGAGGGTCTTCGCACTGCCGGTCGCGCAGCGGCGCTTCAAGGTCATGCAGCATTGGCACCGGCGTGCCCATGAAGAGCCGGCGAGCCGCTGGCTGCGCAAGGCGGTACATGACGTGGTGGCGCGCGAGGTCGTGCGCCTGCAGGCGGCATGGCAGGTTCATCCCAATCGGTAAGCTGCCCTGTTGCGCATGACTGCTGGCGTGGCTCGCAGATCCTGGGCGACGCCAAGGGATGCGATCACGATCTTGTCCGGCGCCATTTCGATGGGTATCGCAGGCGATCTCGGATCCGGCACCGAGACTTGCACTCGCTGCGCGTGCAGCAGCGATGGTCCGTCACGACCACCAAGCCAGTCCGTTCGGCCAGGCCCGGCCTGGCGTTCATCACCAAGCAGGCCGCAGTTCAGGGCATGTCCGTTGTCGCCGAGGCGCCGATGCCATCGGCTCCGAAGACGCGATGGACGCCGCGCCCGACCCGAACTTGGCTTGCAGGTCTCGCTCGAATGCCACGATTGAACGACGCGCTCGCCTCGCCAAGCGAGAGAAGTCTTCATGAGGGACTTCAGCTGGCCGGACGCAGCGTCAACGGTTGCGTGGCTCGTTTCGGTCGTCACAACTCCGTCATGACTGCGCGCGAGTCCATGGGGACACTGTGTGTCGATGCGCTCGCCACCCGATCATCCTTCCGCACCGGATTCCCGTCCGCCCCTGTCCAACATGGTGCGCGAGGTTCTCGAGGCGGGGCTGGTCCAATTGGCAGCCGGTAGCGCGACGTCGACCGACGTCGATCTTCGGATCGAGTGCCGCACGGCGCTCGAGCGGCTGTGGGACCGCCGCGATGCGCTTGCGCGCGTGCTGCAGCGGCTGCCCGGATCCGGCCCGACGGTGTCCGGGCGTCAGCGCGACACGCAATCCGGCGAACTCCACGAGGCGACCATGCAGGCGGCCCAGGCATTGAGCGATGCAGCACGGGCGGCGTTGCCGGCACGGCAACAGGTCGAGGTGTCGGCCGGCGAGGAGTGGCCGTATTCGCCGGAGCGCTGGGCGTCGGCGTTGCGGCACATCACCGAGCGGTCCTCGTCGCGGCATGCGGTCCGGATTGAACTGCTGAGGTTTGGCGCGACTCTGCTGAGCCCCTTGTTCGTCGACTCATGGCGGCGTGCAAAGGTGCTTCGTGATGCGTCGGACGCGGGACCCGGCGGTGCGGAGGCGGCAGGGGAGGCGGTGCCCAACGTCGGCGAACTGCTGGCTGCCATGCTGCCCGGCTTTCGCCTGCGAATGATGCTGATGGGCCAGTGGACGGATGTGTGTGTGACGTGGCGAAGCACGAACGGGCACTTCTTCTCGTTGTCCAGCGAAGTGGCTGGCCGTTCGCATTCGATCGGCCGGCGCGGCATCGAGAGGCTGATCGCGAAGCGGCACGTCCGGGTGCCCGAGGACTCGCTGATGGCCGAGCGCCGCGCAGCTCGGGGACAACGCCTGCCGCTCGTCGAGGCGCTCCGAACAGATCTCGTCGAGCCCAGTGTGAACCGCTTCATTTCCGCGCCCGCGGGCGCAGGCTCGGCGCCACGGCACCCCCCCGAATGATGGTTCGCTGTCGCTTCGTCACGCTTCCATCAGGTTCGGGCGCAATGCGGCGGATACCTTCGATACGTTCACGGCCAGTGAGCGCGGCCACAGCAGGTGCGACGGCTCGGCGGCCCGTTCCAATCGCTCCTGGAGAAACGCGACATGATTCTCGAGTTTCCACGCGAGGTGCGCCAAGCCCATGGCGGTGCCGGGCACGCGCTCGGCAGCGCCTGCGACGCCGCGGATGGCCGACGCCGGATGTCGAGCGCGTGCATTTCGACGGCGGTCCGCACATGGCTCGAGCGTCTGCGCAGACTGCCGCTGTACGAGCGGCGCAGCGAACCTGCGTATGCGACGCGCTTGCTGGGCGACGGCCGCCGCTGGACGCTTTCGAGACTGGCCGAACTGGCGGACGAAGGGCCGACCGGCGTCGTGCTTGTCATCGACCACGGCGACCCGGGTGCGATACAGGCCTTGCGCGATGCGCGGGCCGCGTGTCCGCTGCTGTTCGAGAAGGGCATCGTCGTGGCGGTCGAGCGACTGTCTGCCGGCGACGCGGGCGGTCTCGCGTGCTACCGCGACTTGGCGCAGGCTCCGGTGCTGGCGGTCAATATGCGGCGGCCGCAGGACCTCATGCTGCTGTGGGTGACCTCTGTTGCGATCCGTGTCGGCATCGACGTGCTTTAGCGGCCCGGTCGTGACCGAGATCGCCGCACCGGCTCGTCTGGCGCCGCCGCAAGGCGGGCCAGTGTCCAGCATCTCGCTTCGGGCATCTGACGTGAGATTGACCACGAAGGACCGGTGTCGGGACGCTTCACCTGGCCGGATTCCTGCCGAAGTACCCGATACCGTTCCCCGGTGGTCGGCCCGTACAGCAACGACGGCCTGTCGCGGGCCTGTCCTTCCTGCTGTCGATGATGCCCGCCGCACTGCGCCAGTCCCTTCCACGACCGTCGACACGTCGGACCCCACGCGCGTTGCCGACGAGAAGGCTGGCGCCATGACCGACCTGGTCATCGCATTGCCGGGGGGCGCTCTCGACCTGATGCGCCGGCAGGTCGTGCGCCAGGGCGTGGCCGCAGCGATCGAACCCCGGGCGTGGCGCGTCCTTGAGCGGCTGGCCCGCTTCCGCCATCGGGTGGTCACGACGCAGGAAATGCTGGCCGCGCTGAGGCCCGAAGGCGGCGCATCACCGGCTGCACTGCGGCAAGCGATCCGTGCCGCGCGGCGGGCCATCGGAGACGACGGCAACGAACCCATCATCCGCACCGTCCCTCGCGTCGGCTACATCCTCGACGTGCCTCGGTCCGACACGGGCGGCCCGCCGATGGCGCCATCACGTTCCGCGACCGCCATCCAGTTGCTCATCGGCTCGCTGCACAACGCGACAGGGCGGCCCGAACTCCGCTGGGTCGAGCACGGGCTCGCCGCCTGCATCGCGCACGGCTTGTCGCTCAGCGCGCGCCTGCAGGTGCAGGAGGCTCCGGCGCTGGACGTGCCTCGTGACCCGGTGCGCCAGCACATCCGGGCGATGGTCCGGGCATGCGGTGCCCGCTTCACCATCGCCGGGTCCCTGGCGCAGACGGGTACGGCGTTCGAACTGACGCTCACGATCCACGACATGGATGACGCCGAGGAGGCAACCCTGCAGGTGCGCGCCGCCACGGTCGCCGGGCTGGTCGTCCCGGCCATTCAGGCCCTGCACCACCATCTGCTGGGCGCCCGCCGTCTGCCTGCGTCCGTGGCACCCATGAGGCGTTGCTCCGAGCTCGCGCTCGAACTGTTCTCGCTTGCGCGGCAGTCGGCGGCCGAGCAAAGCCACGTCGCCGCGCTGCGCGCCTTCGAACTGCTGCACATCATCGAACCGGACTTCCCTCGCCTCGAACTCGAACTGCTGCGGGTCCAGGCGATCTGCGGCAGCGACGATGGGCCGGCGCGCGCTGCGCTGCTGCTGCAGGCCGCCATCCGCGACGGCGATGCCGCGCTCGAGGCGCAGACGCAGCAGAGCCTGGCGACGCTGCACCACGTGAAGGGCCGCTTGCGCGAGGCGGCGCTGAGCCTGCAACAGGCGCTGCAGGTGGGACGCAGGTGCATGCCGCCGGATTGGCTGGGTCGCAACCTGACGCTGCTGGCATCCGTGGAGTGCCGTCTCGGCGAGATGCACTCCGTCCGGACGAACCTGGACGAAGCACAAGCGATCTTCATGCGCATCGGCAGCCACTTCGGCATGCTGAACGTGCTGTGGCTGCGGGCGGTCATGAGTTCGCTGTCCGGCAATGTCGAGCAGGCCATCCAGTGGAACGTGAAGCTCGTGAACGGCGCCCGCCGCTTCCGAGCCCGCACCACGCTGGTCAACGCCTGCCTGAACCTGGCAGGCGATCTGATCCATGCCGACCGGCTCGAGGAGGCACGTCCGTTCGCAGAGGAGGCGAGTGCCACGGCGCTGGCCATCGAAAGCGATGTCAACGTGGCCAGCTTTGTGGCCAACGTCCACTGTCTTCTGCATCGGTTGCAAGGCCGGCCGGATGCCGCCGCCGAGTTGCTGTCGCAACTGCCGCGGCCAGCCGACATACAGGACGAGGGCTATCTCTGGCAGGCGCACGGGCACGCTGCACTGGCTGCAGGCCGGGCCGCCGAAGCCGCCGAGTGCTTCCTGCGCTCTGCCGCGGAGCTGCGGCTGCGCGGCAATCTCGCCGGCGAAGCGCCGTTGCTGCCATGGCTGGTGGAAGCGCTGGTGCGCTGCGATCGGCTGAGCACCGCACAGGCGGAGCTCGACCGGGCTTCGGCGCAGCCGCACCTGCAGGGCGAGTCGAGCACGGCCAACCTGCTGTACGCGCGCGCGCTGCTGGCGCGGCGCTGCCACCGGCACACAGAGGCTGCGGCGCTGCTGGAACAACTCGTTCGGTCGCCGGCCGCGCTCCCACTGTTCCGGCGCCTGGGGCGGGACCTGTCTCGTGCACCCGGCGTGCGGCAGGATGCTCATGTCCCTCACGAGCCGCCCAACGGGGACATGCGTCGGCAGTTCCGGTTCGCCAGTTGCATGCTGGACGTCGAGCGCCGAGAGTTCTGGATCGACGGACGGCATCGCACGCTCGCTCCGAAGCCGTTCGACGTGCTCGTGCACCTGTACCGCAATCGCCATCGTGTCGTCGACGCGTCGGAGCTGCTGGAGACCGTCTGGGACGGCGACAGCGGGTCGCCCGAGATGGTCGCGCAGGCCATCGCCCGGATTCGCCAGGTCGTGCGGCGAAGCAGCGCCGCGTCCGGTCTGATCCAGACGGTCTATGGCAAGGGGTACCGGCTGCTGGCGCACCCGCGCGCAGAGCCGGACGACAGCGCCGCCGCGTCGCTCCTGTCGGAGCTGCCGGCGGCGCATGAGCCCTTGCTGGCCCTCGTGCCGCTCGCGTCGCGAGGCGTCGGCGCAGGTGGGATCCACCCGGACATCGCGTACCAGCTCGAACTGCTCGGCCACTCGCTCGCAGTGCATGCGCGCATGCGCCGCCTGCCGGCGGTGAAGGTTCGGGAGATGACCGCCGGCATCGAGGGCTCGCGTACCGATGCGATCGTCGATGCGATCCACGCCCGCAGCCCGGATGCGACGGTCCTGCTCGCGACGCTGACGCGGCGCGATCGGCTGCTGACGGTCGAGTATCTCCTCGCGTCGTCCGTGGGCCGCACGTGCGGCACGGTTCGCGGAGCATCGCCGACGGCACTCGGCCGGCAACTTGCAGCGCGACTGGCGCGATCGCATTCCTCCCCCACGCGGGCGCTTCCGGGCCACGCCAAAGCGCAGCCCTGGGTCACCCGTGTGCTCGGCCTGGCTGCAGCCGCCGTGCAAGGCGGACACCGGAATACCGCGATACGGATGCTGCAGGTGATCCTCGACCAGGATCCCGACAACGACCTCGCATTCGATTTGCATGCGCGTCTGGCCACGCCCGTCGACGATCCCGACCGTCGTGCATCGACGATCGCGGTCGGCGAGCAGGCGTGACGGCCAGGAGATCCGGCATGCAGCACTGCTTCGATGCACAACTTCCAGACTGAGAACCAAGCCATGTCACCGATCCTCGGAAATGCGAGCAAACCGTCCAGTGTCAGATCCTGTCCATCTGCGTCGCCGAACCTTCAGCATCGCGCGCGCCTGCTCGCGATTGGCCTGCTGAGTGCGTGGGTCGCGGCTTGCGGCGGTGGGTCGTCGGGCACGTCGGCAGAAGCGCCTGCAGCAGGTACGCCTGGGCCCGCACCCGCACCCGCACCCGCACCCGCACCCGCACCCGCACCTGCACCTGCACCTGCACCTGCACCTGCACCTGCACCTGCACCTGCACCTGCACCTGCACCTGCACCTGCACCTGCACCTGCACCTGCACCTGCACCGTCGATCAACACAGCGCTTGGCACACCGGCTCGGCTGCTCGTCGGGCTTGGCGCCGGCAACGAGATCTCGGACATGACGAGTCAGCAGATCAGTCCGGACATCATCGACACCTACCTCGTCGGTGTCGGCCCGGGCTCATGGCCCTACTGGAACAGTCCGGACGGTGCCTATGTGACTTACGTCTCGGCCAACGACAAGGCGATCGGGGCCGTGCCGATGTTCACGCTGTATCAGATGGCCACCGATGGCGAAGCCAACATGACCCCGGTCAACGACGTGACGTTCATGACGACCTACTGGGCGCAAGCAAAGCTGATGTACCAGAAGATTGGCGCCACCGGCCAGCCCACCCTGGTCAACCTCGAACCCGACTTCTGGGGCTTCGCGCAGGCCAAGGCAACCGGCGGCGATCCGACGACGCTGCCGGCGCGCGTCAGCATGGTCCCCGAATGCGCCAGCCAGCCGGACAACGTGGCAGGCATCGCCGGGTGCCTGCTGACCCTCGGGCGGACCTACGCGCCGAAGGCGAAGATCGGATTCCCGCCCTCGTTCTGGGGCCAGAGCGCCACCAGCGTCGGCAACTTCATGGCGAAGGTCGGCGCAGACAAGGCGGACTTCATCGTGGGCCAGACGAGCGACCGTGATGCCGGCTGCTTCGAAATGCCGACGCCGGTGGACGAGTGCAAGGGCCGTGGCAACGGGCCTTTCTACTGGGACGAGACCAATACCACGTCGCCCAACTTCAGCGAGAGCCTCGCGCAGTGGAGCACCGTGCGCAGCATCCTCGGCAACCTGCCCATCCTGTTCTGGCAAACGCCCATGGGGGTGCCTTCGGCCACCCCCGGCGGCACGCCGGAACACTACCGGGACAACCGGGTGCAGTACATGCTGACGCATCCGACCCAGTACACGGCGAACGGGGTGTTCGCCATCGTGTTCAGCGCAGGTGGTAGCACGTCGGCAACCATCACGACCGACGGTGGTCAGTTCGCCCGCCTGTTCAAGGCCTACCTGGCCAACCCGGCGCCATTCCCGAACTGAGGCCACCCGCCTGCGCATTCGATGCGTTGCCCTCAGGCAAAGTCGACGTGCTTGCCCAGCGGCAGCTCACGAATGCGCGTTCCGGTGGCATGGAAGATCGCGTTGGCCAGTGCCGGGGCCACCGGCGGCACGCCGATTTCGCCGACGCCGCGGATCGGGTCGCCGCTCTCCAGCACCTTGACCACGATCCGAGGCGCCTGCTGCATGCGCAGCACCGGGTAGTCGTGGAAATTGCTCTGCTCGGCCGCGCCCTTGGCGAAGCTGATCTCGCCATGCAGCGCGGCACTGAGCCCGAAGATCACACCCGACTGCACTTGCGCTTCGAGGTTGCGCGGGTCCAGCGCGGTGCCCACGTCGACGGCGACGAAGACCTTGTCGATCTTCACGCCTTGCTGCGTCACCGTGATCTCGACCACCTGGGCCACCGGCACCCCGCGGCACAGGTGGAAGGCCACCCCGCGGCCGCGGCCGGCGGCCAGCGGCTGGCCCCAGCCCGACATCGCGGCGACGGCCGACAGCACCTGGCGTGACGGCTCGTGGCTGAGCAACTCCAGCCGCATCTGTACCGGGTCGGCACCCGCCTGTGCGGCCAGTTCGTCGATGAAGCTCTCGATGAAGAAACCGTTGTACGAGTTGCCCACCGAACGCGTGTAGCTCACCGGCCGGCCGGCCGGCGTGCGGTAGGCGGTGGCGCGGTAGTGGGCGATGCCGTAGGGCTGGTCGTAGGCGCCTTCGATGATCAGCCGGTCCGGCCCCAGGGCCGGCAGGCCGATGCGGCCGAGGTTCGACTCGGCCACCGACGACGAAGCCACCCGCACGTCGAGCGCGCGCACCTGCTTGCCCTCCGTCGCGCCGCGCAGACGTGCCACCGCCGCGGGGCGGTAGAAGTCCTGCGCCATGTCTTCTTCGCGTCGCCAGGTCAGCTTGACCGGCTTGCCCGCCATCGCCACCGCCAGTTGCGCGGCCTGCACCACGAAGTCCGGCTCGAGGCGCCGGCCGAAGCCTCCGCCCATCAGCATGACGTGCAGGTGCACCTGGGTGGCGGCCAGGCCTGCCACCTTGGCCGCCAGGTCACGCGCTGCGGTGGGGTTCTGCACGCCGGCCCAGATGTCGAGTCGGCCGTCATGCAGCCAGGCGACAGCGTTCATCGGCTCCATCGTCGCGTGCGCCAGGAAGGGAACGCGGTACTCGGCTTCGAGCACGGCGGGCACCGCGGATACCGTGGCACTGGCCAGTGCCTCGTCGACGTCACCGTCGTCACGCAGCCGGCTGTCGCGGCTTTTCTCGGTCATCGATGCAACGATGGCCTCCATCATCGCCATCGTGCTGGCCGGGTAGCCGGGCTCGGCCCAGTCGCACTGCACGGCCTGTACGGCCTGGAAGGCACGCCAGGTGTTGTCGGCGATGACGGCGACGCCGCCGGGCAGCTCGACCACCTTCAACACGCCGCGCATCGCCTTGGCTGCGGTGGCGTCGAACTTGACGAGCGCCGCGCCTTTCGCCGGGTTCATGCGCACGGTGGCGAACACCATGTCGGGCAGCCGCACGTCGATGCCGAAGGTGGCCGTGCCGGTGCACTTGCCCACCATGTCGACCCGCGGCATCGATTGGCCGAGGTAGCGCCACTGCTCGCGGGCCTTGAGCGGCGCTCTGGCGGGCAGCTCGATCGCGGCGGCGGCCGGTGCCAGTTCCACGTAGGTCAGGCGTCGGCCGTCGGGCGCGATCACGTGGCCGTTGTCGGTCTTCAGTTGCGCCGCCTTCAGACCGAGCTTCTGCGCCGCGGCCGCCACCAGCGCGAACCGCGCCGCGGCGCCAGCCACACGCATCCGGTCGAACAGGTCGGCCACGTTGGAGGAGCCGCCGGTGATCTGCATCGGCACCAGCTTGGCCATCACGCGCATGGCGCTGCGCATGGCTTCGGCGGCAGTGCTGTGGTCCAGGTCGGAGAAGGGGACGTTGTGCTCCACCAGGGCGCGGTTGTAGTAGGCCGCGCCGGGCGGGCCATGCTCGACGCGGATGCTGTCCCAGGCCACGTCCAGCTCCTCGGCCACCAGCGCCGCGAGCGTGGTGTGGATGCCCTGGCCCATCTCGGCACGCGGGGTGATCAGCGTCACGCCCTGGGCATCGATGCGCACGTAGGGTGTGAGGGCGGTGGCGCCTTGCGGCAGTTCGTCCAGCAGCGGGTTGGGCGCCTCCTGCCTGAACTTGTAGACGCCGAAGGCGACGCCACCGGCGACGGCGGCCGAGCCGATCAGGAACGTGCGGCGAGCGATGGTGGCGAGCTTGCCCATGGTCAGGCTCCCGCTGTGCGCGGGACGCGCCTGGCAGCGTCATGGATGGCCGCGCGAATGCGCGGATAGGCGCCGCAGCGGCACAGGTTGCCCGACATGGCTGCGTCGATGTCGGCGTCGGTGGGCGCCGGGTTCTTCTGCAGCAGTGCGGCGGCACTCATGATCTGGCCCGACTGGCAGTAGCCGCACTGCGCGACCTGGTGCTCGACCCAGGCCGCCTGCACGGCGTGCAAGGCGGCCGGCGTGCCCAGACCCTCGATCGTGGTGACGGCACCGCTGACAGAGCCGACCGGCGTCACGCACGAGCGCACCGCGTTGCCGTCCACATGCACGGTGCAGGCGCCGCACTGCGCCATGCCGCAACCGAACTTGGTGCCAGGCAGGTTCAGTTCGTCACGCAGCACCCACAGCAGCGGCATCTCGGGCTCGACGTCGATCGCGTGGGTCTTTCCGTTGACGGTCAGCTTCATGTCGCTCGCTCTGTCGATGCCATGACGCCATTGTTCCGACGGCTCCGCAGGCGCGCACTCGCCGATGGCGCCAGATTGGCTGCGAAACGCGCCAACGAGACTCGTCGGTCTGGCGCGATCCGCCGATGCCATGGCGCGACGCGCCAACTAGACTCTGCGCATGCAACCCGCGCGCACCGACGACCCGACGACCGTCAACGACCGTCTTGCCCAGGCCCGGACGTACTCGGTCTGGCCAGCCTGGAAAGTCCTGTTGCAGGACGCCGGGGTGAACAGCGCCAACGTTCTGCGCCGCGCGAAGTTGCCCGGCGATTTGTTCGCACGCGAGAGTGTCCGGCTCGATTCCGCAACCTACTACCGGCTCTGGGAAGCCATCGAGGACGAGGCCGGGCCAGCGGGCGGCCCGGCGCCCTTGCGCTTTGCGCACAAGTTCTCGACCGATTGGTTCAATCCGGAACTCTTCGTCGCCTTGTGCAGCGACGACATGAACAGTGCGCTGGCGCGCCTGGCCAGGTACAAGAGCGGGCCGATGGCGCTGAAGATCGAACACAAGGCAGGCCGCACGACGGCCGCGCTGGAGTTCCTCGACCGCGCGCTGACGCCGCCGCGCGTGCTGATGGCGTTCAAGCTGGTCTTCTTCGTGCAACTCGCGCGCCTGGCCACGCGCAGCCCCGTCCACCCGTTGCGCGTCGGATGGCCTGCACCCGGTCTCTCGGCCAGCGATGCGCGCGCCTACGCCAACTGGTTCGGTGTGCCGGTGGAAGACCTGCCCGTGCCCACCGTGGTGTTCGCGGCGGAAGACACGCAGCGGCCGTTCCTCACGGCGAACCACGGCATGTGGAAGTTCTTCGAGCCGGCGCTGCGCCAGCGCCTGGCCGACTTGGAGACGCACGCCAGCACCGTCGAACGCGTGCGTGGCGCGCTGGTCGAAGCCCTGCCTGCCGGCGAGGTGTCGATGGCGGCCGTGTGCAGGAAGCTCGGTGTCAGCACGCGCACCCTGCAGCGCAGGCTGCGTGAGGAGGGCAGCAGTTTCCAGCAGACGCTCGATGCCCTGCGCCATTCGCTGGCGCACCACTACCTCCGCAACTCGTCGCTGTCCGGCGCGGAGATTTCCTTCCTGCTCGGCTTCGAGGATCCCAACTCCTTCGTGCGAGCGTTCCAGACGTGGACTGGATCGACGCCGCAGGCGGTTCGGTTGTCGCACTCGACGGGCGGTGGCGAGTCGAGCGTCGTTGCAGGGCGATGACTGGAGGGCCTGTCGGCCCGATGTTCGAGGACCGGCGACTTCTGTGGCTGCGTCGTGCGCGGGCACAATCGTCCAATGCCCGTACGCGACCTTGCCCAGGCGTTTCAAGCCCTGTTCGACCGCCTTCCGCACGCCATCGTGCTCATTGACGCGCAACGACGCATCGAGGCGGTGAATCCTGGCTTCACGCGCATGTTCGGCTATCAGTCGGCGGAGGTGACCGGCCGTGACCCCAGCTTCTTCTATGCGGACCCTGCCGACTACCACGGAGTGGGCGCGCTGAGCTTTCGGCAGGCGCTGGACGATCGCGACGCCATCTTCGAGATCCGATACCGGCGCAAGGATGGCAGCTTGTTCTGGGCCGAGTCGGCCGGCGTCGGCGTCTACGACGAAGCCGGGCAGCCCGTGGGTGTGATCGGCCTGCATGTCGACGTGAGCACGCGCCACGAGGCCGAGGCCCGATTGCAGCGTTCCCATGCCGAACTGGCCGAACTGGTGATCCAGCGGACCGCCGAGCTTGCGCGTGCCAACGAGTTGTTGGCACGACGAGCGAGCCTGGCCGACGAGGCCAATCGTGCCAAGAGTGCCTTCCTGGCCAACATGAGCCACGAGATCCGCACGCCGATGAACGCGATCATCGGGCTGACGCACCTGTTGTCTCACGAACTGCGCGACCCGCAGCACCGCGACCGCCTGTCCAAGATCGACGGCGCTGCCAAACACCTGTTGCGGGTCATCAACGACATCCTGGATCTGTCGAAGATCGAGGCCGGCAAGATGGCCCTGCGCGAGGCCGACTTCTCGCTGGAAGAGGTGATGGCCGGTGCGATGCAGATGGTCAGCGCTGCGGCGCAGGACAAGGGCCTGGAACTGGTGCTGGACGCCGACCATCTGCCGCAGCACGCCAGGGGCGACGCGACGCGGCTGTCACAGGCCTTGATCAACCTGCTGGCCAACGCCGTGAAGTTCACCGACTCCGGCTGGGTGCGGCTGCGCGGCACCGTGGCGGTTGATGACGGACGCCGGCTCGAACTTCGATTCGAGGTTCAGGACACGGGCCCCGGGATCGACGCCACGCGCCTGGCGCAGTTGTTCGAGCCCTTCGAGCAGGCCGACACCTCGCTCGCTCGTCGCCACGGTGGAACGGGTCTGGGCCTGGCGTTGACCCGGCACCTGGCTCGGATGATGGGTGGCGATGCCGGCGCGGACAGCGTGGTCGGGCAGGGCAGCACGTTCTGGATTCGTGTGAAGCTGGCCCACGCCGAGCATGCCTCCGGGCGTGCTGGATCGGTCTCACTGGCCGGCCTGCGTGCGCTGATCGTCGATGACCTGCCGGAGGCACTGGCCGCCGAGGCGCAGCGTCTGGTGCTGTTCGGGATGGACGTGAAGACAGCACCCAATGGTGACGCGGCGCTCGAACTCGTGCAGGACGAGTACGCCGCCGGCCGGACCTTCGACGTGGTGCTCGTGGACTGGAGGATGCCCGGGTTGGACGGTATCGCGACGCTCGATGCGCTGCGCCGTCTGCTGGGCGCCGGCATGCCGCGAACGATTCTGTTCACCGCGTTCTCCGACCCGGGGCTGCGGGAGCGGGCGTCCGCGGTCGGCTGCCTCGAGGTGTTGGACAAGCCCACGTCGACATCTGCGCTGCTCGAGACCCTGCTGCGACTGCTGCGCCACAGTGCGGCCGCCGCCTTGCCGCCGGCCGCGGATGACCGGGGATCCGCCCGGCAGACCCTGTCGCAGCGACATGCGGGCCAGCGCGTGCTGCTGGTGGAGGACAACCCGATCAACCGCGAGGTGGCCACGGAACTGCTGCGGCGCGCACAGCTGGACGTGGAGACAGCCGACGATGGAGTGCGCGCCGTCGAACTGGCTTCGGCGCGTGCGTACGACCTCATCCTGATGGACGTGCAGATGCCCGGCATCGACGGACTGGAGGCAACACGCCGCATCCGCCGGGCGCGCGGCCCGGCTGTCGCCATCATTGCGATGACGGCCAATGCCTTCGACGACGACCGCGCCGCCTGCATCGACGCCGGGATGAACGACCATGTCGCCAAGCCGGTGGATCCGGACCGGCTGTATCAGGTTCTGCTGGCCTGGTTGCCGGTGCCTGCGCCTGTGGTGCCGCAGGCGGTGCCGGCCAGCAGAGGCCAGTCGCTCGAACTGCGCCTGCAAGGGCTGCAGGCGATTGACGTTCAGAGTGCGTTGTGGCGCGTCGGTCACGACGCGGGCACGCTGGAGCGTGTGTTGCGCTGCTTTGCCGGCTACTACCAGCGGGGCGACACGGCGCTGGCTCGGGCCATCGAAACGAGTGACCCTGAAGCGCTTCAGCAGGCCGCGCACGCACTGGCGGGTGCTTGCGGCAGCATTGGCGCCGTTTCGATGGAGAACCTGGCGCGAGCCATCATGGACGGCGTGCGCAAGGGACTCGACCTGCGCATGATGCTGGATCAGGCCAGCCAACTGAACCTCGGCCTCACGGGCCTCGCCGGCCAGATTGCCGCAGCGCTGGACCTCAGCGCTCGTCCAGCGCCTTGAAGCCTGTGGACCGGATGATGCCGGCCCACCTTGCGCGCTCCCTTCGCAGCCGCTGAGCAAACGCCTCGGGCCCTTCGTAGCCCTTGTCCAGGCCGATCGACTCGAAGACCCGGCGCGCCTCGGCGCTGTCGAGCGAGCGAAGCATCGCGAGGGCCATTCGTTCCACCGTCGAGCTTGTGGCGCCGGCCGGCAGATAGACCCCCAGTCCGTCCTCGACCACGAGGTCGCCGAAGCTCTGCTCGGCAAACGTCGGCACATCTGGCGTTGCCGCGCTGCGGCGAGGCCCGGTCGTGGCCAGAGCGCGCACGCGGCCGGCGCTCTGCATCACCGAGCCGTCGGGCACGGCACCGAACATGGCCGGCAGTTGCCCGCCTGCGAGGTCCTGGATCCCGGGGGCTCCGCCGCGATAGTGCACGGCTGTCATGCTCAAGCCCGCCGCGCGGGCGAACATCTCGCCGACAAAGTGCGGCGTTGCGCCGGCCGCGGACGTTCCGAAGACGGCCCGCCGGTCGTCCGCCCGCACCCATTGCACGAAGTCGGCGACAGTGAGCACCGAGGCCGGCACCATCGGCCCGACATAGAGCCCGATGGCCAGGTTGGCCACACGTGCCACCGGCACGAAGTCGCGCTCCGGGTCATATCTCAGATGGCGATAGACATGCGGATACAGGAACATGACCGCGTCGGGCACGAGCAGCGCGACGCTGCCGTCCGGCGCTGCGCCGCGAACGTGTTCGATGGCCAGTTGGCCACCGGCGCCTGGCCTGTTCTCGACAATGACTTCGCCGCCCATGGCGTCGCGCAACGAGCCGCTGACCGCACGTGCAGCGAGGTCGGAGGTGCCGCCCGGCCCGAAACCGACCACCAGGCGCGCCACGCGGCCCTGCGCACGCGCACAGCCCGCCGCAAGACCAAGCATGCCGGCAAGCAACTGCCGGCGCGATCGCGACGTCGCGCCAGAGGATCGCGTTGGCATGGGGACTCGCTTGATGTTCAGATCTTGAACCTGCCAGGTTGCGCTGGGGACTCTTCCAAACCTCAGCGCCATGGGCCCGCATGCTAAGCCCCAGGCAATTGAATGGCATCGGGCCAGCAGGCCTCGGCCGGTTGCTGTGTGGCGCGCTTCTCGATTTTCCCGAGCCCCGCTGCGCCCGTTCGTGCGGCCGGGCTCCCGTCGCGTTCAGCGGCCGGAGAACCTGGCCTTGCGCCGCTCCACGAAGGACTGGATGCCCTCCTTGAAGTCTTCGCTGGCGAAGACCTGTTCCTTGATCGCGGGGATGCACGCGATCGCGGCCTGCTCGCCGCCCAGCGGGGCGATGCCGCGGCGCGACTCCAGTTGCTGGAAGCAGGCGGCGTCGGCGGCGGTTCGGTTCGGCGGTGGGGCCGAAGAAGCGCGGCATGTTCAGCCCGGCGGTGGTGTGCTGGCCGGCGTGCAGGCGTTCTTCTTGGCGGTGTTGTCGACGGTGATGGTGCAGCATCCCGGTCGATGTCCATCGTCACGCGGCCGCTGTCGGGTGCGGCCATGGCTGGTTCCTTGGCTGCTGAAGGTCAATGCGCGGTGGCGGGCGCCGGCAGCACCGTGTTCAGCGCTGCATCGTCCGGCGCTGCGTGAAGGCGCACCGGGACATGCTTGTGGTGCGGAGTGTCGGCCACGGGGTCGCGTGCCGCGCCGTCGGTCAGCCAGTTGATCGGCGGGCCAACGACTTGGCGGGTGCCATCGGCCGACGGATGCCGCTGGCCGTAGCCGTGGGGCAGGGCGACGTGGCCGCGGCGCATCGAGTCGGTGGCCTTCGCGCGCACGACCATGCGGGCGCGTGCCGTCTCCACCAGCACCGCACCGCGGTCGGCCACACCCAGCGCGGCCAGGTCGTCGGGGTGGATGTACAAGGCGCCGTCCGGATCACTGGTGCGGGTGCCGGGGTCGCGCAGGATCTGGTTGGCGTTGTTCAGCCGCCGCTGGCCGGCCGACAGCACGAATGGCCAGGCCGGGTCCGGGCCGGCCGTCATCGGGTCCAGCGCGCGCAGCCAGTCGAGCATCTGCGGCACGGCCAGATGCAGCTTGCGGTCGGCATGCTCGATGAAGTCCCACGACGAGGTGTGCACCGAGAAGGCCGCGCCGGACCGGGCGCCGACGACGGTACGGAACAGCCGCTCGCCCAGGGCTGGGCCATCCTCGGGCAAGGCATCGACAGCGGCGCT
>NZ_CALRZC010000121.1:0-24063 GCF_943372545.1 Variovorax sp. YR752
GCGCCGCGCCCCTCGCCGGCATCGCAGAGCTGGGGCCCGCCGCGCGCACGATCCTCATCACTTTCCGGCCCGCCGTGCTGTCGGCGGCTGCGCTGGCGCAGGCCGTGCGCCAGCGAAAGCTCGACGCCCGCGAGACGCGCGTCGACAAGCGCATCGAGATTCCCGTGCGCTACGACGGCGAAGACATCGCCGAAGTGGCCGGCCTGCTCGGCATCGCGCCCGACGAACTGGTGCGCCGCCACACCGGCAGCGACTACACCGTCGCCTTCACCGGCTTCGCGCCCGGCTTCGCCTACCTGAGCGGCGGCCACCCGAGCCTGAACGTGCCGCGCCGCGCGGTGCCGCGCACCCGCATCCCCGCAGGCGCGGTCGGGCTCGCGGGCAGCTTCAGTGGCGTGTACCCGCAGGCCAGCCCCGGCGGCTGGCAGATCATCGGCGTGACCGACACGCCCATGTGGGACCTGTCGCGCGAAACGCCGGCGCTGCTGCAGCCTGGTGACACGGTGCGCTTTGTCGATGCCACGTCGTGCAAGGTGGCGCTGCCGGTGGTCGCGCAAGTTGTCGCGGCGCCCGCACCTGCAACCCTTGAAGGCGGCAGCGTCTTCGAAGTTCGCGCCGCTGGCTTGCAAGCGCTGTGGCAAGACGGCGGTCGCCGTGGGCAGGCCCGGCAGGGCGTGTCCGCCTCCGGTGCGATGGACCAGCGCTCGCTGCACGTTGCCAATCGACTGGTCGGCAATGCGTCGGATGCCGCGTGCCTCGAGCTCGCCTACGGCGGCTTCCAGTTCGTCTGCCGCGGTGACGCCGTGATGGCGGTCACCGGCGCCGACGGCCCGCTCACGCTGACCCGCGCCGACGGCGCGCAATGGCCGCTGCCGCGCTACCAGCCCGTCGCACTGGCCGATGGCGACATCGTCACCTTCGGCGAGCCCGTCGCCGGCATCCGCAGCTACCTCGCCGTGCGCGGCGGCTTTGCCGTGGCGCCCGTGCTCGGCAGCTGCGCGACCGACACGCTGGCCCGCATCGGCCCGCCCGCCGTGGCCGTGGGCGATGTGCTGCCCGTGCGTAGCGTTGCCATCGGCGCTGTCGTCGGCGCCACCGAAGCGCCGCCGACCGACCTGCCCACCGTGCAGGACGAAGTCGTGCTCGACATCGTGCTCGGCCCGCGCACCGACTGGTTCACCGCCGACGCCGTCGAGCGCCTGTGCAGCCAGCCGTGGGTGGTGACGCCGCAGTCGAACCGCGTCGGCATCCGACTGAATGCGGAGCAGCCGCTCGTGCGTGCGAACACCGCCGAACTGCCCAGCGAGGGCACGGCGCGCGGCTCGATCCAGGTGCCGCCCAGCGGCCAGCCCGTGCTGTTCCTGGCCGACCACCCGCTCACCGGCGGCTACCCCGTGATCGCGTCGGTCGCCACCCACCACCTGGACCGTGCGGGGCAGATCCCCGTGAACGCCCGCGTCCGTTTCCAACCGATGGCCGGCCAGCACGGCCCCGTCGACCTTTGAGATCGAGAGTCCCGCGATGAAAAAAGTCCTGATCGCCAACCGCGGCGAAATCGCCGTGCGCATCGCACGTGCCTGTGCCGACCACGGTGTGCAATCGGTCGCCGTCTACGCCGATCCCGACCTGAACGCGCTGCACGTGCGCCGGGCCGACGAGGCCTACGGCCTGGACGGCCACCGCCCGGCCGACACCTACCTGAACATTCCCAAGCTGCTCGCCATCGCGAAGCGCAGCGGCGCCGACGCCGTGCACCCCGGCTACGGCTTTCTCTCGGAAAGCGCGGCCTTCGCGCAGGCGGTGATCGACGCCGGCCTCACATGGATCGGCCCTTCGCCTTCGGCCATCGCCACGCTCGGCGACAAGGTGCAGGCCCGCAAGCTCGCGCTGAAGGTCGGCGCGCCGCTCGTCGCCGGCACCGCCGACCCCGTGAACAACGCCGGCGAGGTGCTCGCCTTCGCCGAACAGCACGGCCTGCCGATCGCCATCAAGGCGGCCTTCGGCGGCGGTGGGCGCGGCATCAAGGTCGCGTGGCGGCTCGACGAAGTCGAAGGCCTGTTCGAGTCGGCCGTGCGCGAAGCCATCACCGCCTTCGGCCGCGGCGAGTGCTACGTCGAGCAGTTCCTCGACCGCCCGCGCCACGTCGAGGCACAGGTGATCGCCGACACGCACGGCAACGTCGTCGTGCTCGGCACGCGCGACTGTTCGCTGCAACGGCGCAACCAGAAGCTGGTCGAAGAAGCGCCCGCGCCGTTCCTGAGCGACGCGCAGCGCGAACGCATCCACCAATCGGCGCGCGACATCTGCGCGGCCGCCGGCTACACCGGCGCCGGCACCGTCGAATTCATGCTCAGCGCGAGCGGCGCGATCTCGTTCCTCGAAGTCAACACGCGCCTGCAGGTCGAGCACCCGGTGACCGAGGAAACCACCGGCATCGACCTCGTCATCGAACAGCTGCGCATCGCCGAAGGCCTGCCGCTGTCGGTCACGGAGACGCCCGCACCGCGCGGCCACTCCTTCGAGTTCCGCATCAACGCCGAAGACGTGGGCCGCGGCTTCCTGCCGACGCCCGGCCCCGTCCACGTGTTCGACGCACCCTCGGGCCCGGGCGTGCGCGTCGACACCGGCGTGGACGCCGGCTCGCAGGTGCCCGGCACCTTCGACTCGCTGATGGCCAAGCTCATCGTCACCGGCGCCACGCGCGCCCAGGCGATCGCACGCGCACGCCGCGCCCTCAAGGAATTCCGCATCGAAGGCCTGGCGACCGTGCTGCCGTTCCATCGCGCCGTGATGGCGCACCCTGATTTCGTGTCGGAAGATGCCTTCAAGGTCCACACGCGCTGGATCGAGACGGACTTTGCGAACGACGAGGCGGCGGGCATGCGGCCTGATCCACTGCCGGATGCCTCACTGCACCGCACGGCCATCGAGATCGATGGGCGACGCATGTCGCTGGGGCTGCCGGCGGAATTGCTGCGTGGGTTGGCGTCGGCGGGTGGTGCCGGTGCTGCTGTACCTGGCGTTGCGAACGCACCCGCGGCCGATGCCGCCGCCGTGGCAGCGCCGGTGTCGGGCACGTTGCAGGGATGGAAGGTCGCCGACGGTGACGAGGTCGCCGAAGGCGCGGTGATCGCGGTGATGGAGGCGATGAAGATGGAGATGCAGGTCGTCGCGCATCGCGCGGGGCGCATCGCGTTCGCCGCTGCGGCGGGGGGCTACGTGGCGGCTGGGACGGCGATCGCGCGCATTGGGTGAGTGAGGGCGGTCGTCAAGGCTTGAGGAACAGGGCGACGAGTCCTGAAACGATGCAGGGTGCGAAGGTCACGGCGGCCATGTAGGTCTCGAGACGCGCGCCTGTATCGCGTGCGTCGATGAGCAGGTGGCGCGCACCGAGGTAGAGCAACGCGGCGCCGGCCAGCACGAGCACGAACAGCCGGGCTTGCTTCAAGCGAGGCGCCCATGAGGGATGTGGACGCACGCGATGGCCGATCAGGAAGAGCGTGCACACCAGCGACGGCAGGGTGCCGGCGATCAGGATGAGGGGGATCGGATTCATCTTGATCCCGCGTCGCCGAGCGGCGATGGCCCGGTAGTTGGCTGCTGGTTCTGCGAGGCGATGACGGAACCTGCAGCGGGCTTCAGCTCTTGTCGAACACGCGTCGGTAGCGGCCGTGGCCGTGCGGTTCGCGGCGGCTGGCGGTGCCCAGGAGCTTCAATGCGAGCGTCGCGGCTGTGCCCGCGTTGTCTCGCAGATCTTCCGCATCGGCATCCGTCATCAGCGGCAGTGTCCCCGGTTCTTTCGCATCCTGTGCGAGCACGCGGCGTTCGAAGTTGTTGAGTTCATAGCCGCGGGCGAAGTTGCGCAGGTTCGCCGCAGCAGAGGGCATCGGCTCTTCTTCCGCTGCCTTCAGCAACCGGTCGTGCGTGGCCTTCTTTTGCTTGATGGCGGCCACGAAGTCCTCGCGGTTTTCCTTCGTGATGGGGCCGAGCATCCAGAACCCGCCGTGCGAGTCGTGGACAAACCTGTCGAAGAAGTCGTTGGCGGCTTGTGGAACATCCTTGGCCGCTGCCACGGCGCGCACGAGGCGCTTTTCCACCTCGTTGGCGCGGGGCGGCTGGTCAACGTAGACGCCCGCCCTGGGAACGAACACCCGTCTGGGCTGGTTGGCCGCCTGGGCCGCCTTGACGTCTTCACGCCAGTCGAGCTCCGACTCCCAGAGATCTTGCTGGTCTTGTTCTTCGGAGGCTTTGTAGCTCGCCATGGCCTTGAAGGTGGCTTCATCGCTCTTGGAGGCACGCCAGCGCCAATACAGCTCCATGTGATAGCGCATGCGGTTCTGCACGGGCTCGCCGCCGTTGGCGACGTTCTGCTTTTCCTCTGTCGTGGTCCAGGCTGCGTAGTCGCTGAAGGACTTGTCGAGCGTAGGAGCGACCTCGAAATCGGCTTGTATTTCGCTTTGCATTTCGGACTTGCTGTCCACGCGAACGCCCGCCGCCAAGGCCTCGAAATACATGTCCATCAAGGGAATCTGCGAAAGCAATGCGGTTCGTCCCTCGACGCCCTTGCCTTGGGACTTTGACGGGTAGCCTCCGCCCAGATCGGAGTGGGCTCCCGGGTAGACGAACTCCTTGGTGTTCGGCGGGTAGTTCGTGGCCCTGATGCGCGCCGTGGACAGCGGAAACGACTGACGTATTTCGTGTGCCGCCACGTAGTGAACGGTCTGGTTGACGCCGTTGATGTCCATGGTGCCGTCGGCCCAGTCCTGAAAGCCCTGGCCGACGGGCGATGAATCGGCCAGCCCGACAGATGCCACGGTGTCGAAGATGCCCAGGAAGTGAAGTTCCAGCGTCGCTTCGCCGATCGTCATGTTCTCGGCGACCAGCTGGATCCATTGGCAAAAGGCGCGCGCTTCGGCCGCACCGCGCGAAAAGCCGAAGACCGACAGATGCATTTTGGTCACGCGCGGCCGCTGGTCCTTGATGGCTTTGAGCAGGCGCGCTTGAATGCCCCTGAAGATGCTGACCATCTTGTTGTCGCTCCAGCGCCACCAGGTCTTCAGTTCATCGATGCAGAGTGTCTTCGCCTCGTCAGGCTGGATCAACAGAACATCGTGATAGGCCATATGCAGGGCGTTGTAGACCTGTATCAACGCCCAATGGATGCGCGCTTCACCCCCGGTGCCGAAGCGCTTGCCGTTGTCCAGCTCCTTTTCCTCGCCGATCTCTGGGAAGTGTGTACCGACGCCGGGTATGTAGAAACGAAAATTCTCGACCTGGTCATCCTTGTGCGCGTTGAAGAGGCTGACTATGTTCGTGTGGCTTTGGTCGCGTGTGTCGCGAATCAGGTTGTTGTTGGTGCCGTCAAAAAACAGGCCCACGTGAATCTCTTTGGCACAACTCAGGGCCTCGGCCTTGCTCGGGTCGGCGCTGGCGGCGCGTTGGCACAGTTCGCGTGCGGTCAGGGTCCGGTCGGCGCGCGAGTGGTCGCCAGGCAGTGCGGGCTGGTAGTTCTTGCCGCCCGGGTCGTTGTCCCACCAGTCGCCTTTCGGCGCATTGGCTGTCCACTTGTAGTCTGGCGACCAATCCATGGCCCTGCCCGCGTCGTCCGACCATCTCAGTATCTGCAGCCCCGTTTCCTTGACGATGCACTCGGCCGTGCAAAGCTTGGCGGTCTTGAAATAGAGATAGCGCTTCTCGCGGGTGTTGGCGTCGAAGCTGATTTCGTACCAGCCTTCTTCAAATTCTTCCATCTGTTGCTCCCGGATTTTTCAAGACATCCCTGGTTCGCCTTGGCTCACCATTTCCAGTCCGCAGGCTTCACTGGGGAGGCGGGACCGGGATAGTCCTTGGCGCCGGCCCTCTTGTTGGAAATGATCAGCCGCACCTCGTTGTTCGGCAGGAAATGCACGTTCAGGAGCCCACCGGGCTCGTCATATTTTTCGATGGGAACAACTTTTTCATGCCACCGGGGTTTGATCGCGTCCGGTCGCTTGTCGCCCGGAATACCGCTGGAAGTTGTCCACTTCACTGTCGCATTCAGACCGGCGCGCCACTTGGCGGGAAATGAGATGCAGCACACAAAGCTGCCGCCGCCGCCGTAAGGGCGTGAGTTGCCGCCGCCTGCCCCATCCACATAGAACTGATGGATGTAGTCCTCCGTGTGGTTGTAGGCACTGATGTTGGCGCTGTAGCTTTCGGCCGCCGGCTTCTTGCTGCTGCAGGCCACCAGCGGCAGCGTTAGTAGCGCCAGTGCGCAAAGCGCCAGGGTCGTTGTGCGTTTCATGGCGTGTGGCCTTTCAATGCGTTCACGTTTTGTTCCTCGGGTTTCCGAAAATTCTTGCTCGACCCGACTCACCACTTCCAGCTCGGCGGCTTCACCGGGTAGTCGGGGCCGGGGTAGCCCTTGGCACCGGAGCCCTTGCTGGAGATGACCAATCGAACATCGCCCTCAGTCAGGAAGTGCACGTTGAGCGTGCCGCCTGGGACGTCATATCGCTCAATCGGGACAACCCTCTTGTGCCAAGTGGGCTTGATGGCCTCGGGGCGTTTGTCGCCAGGAATCCCGCTCGAGGTCGTCCATTCCACCGTTGCGCTGAGCCCGGGACGCCACTGGGCCGGATAGGAGATGCAGCACACAAAGCTGCCGCCGCCACCGTAGGGGTATGAATTCCCGCCACCCGCCTCATTCACATAGAACTGATGGATGTAGTCCTCCGTGTGGTTGTAGGCACTGAGGTTGGCGCTGTAGCTTTCAGCCGCCGGCTTCTTGCTGCTGCAAGCTGCCAGCGACAGTACCGCCAATGCGCAAAGCGTCAGGATCGCTGTGCGTTTCATGGCGTATGGCCTTTCAATGCGCGCATAGGTTGTTCGCCTCGGCTCACCATTTCCAATCCGGCGGCTTCACCGGATAGGCGGGGCCAGGGTAGTTCCTGGCACCCGCCCCTTTGCTGGAAATGATCAACCGAACGTCGCCTTCGGGAAGAAAGTGGATGTTGAGCACGCCGCCCGGCACGGTGTATTCCTCGATGGGCACGACCTTCTCGTGCCAATGCTGGGCATACGCTTCCGGTCGCCGATCGCCTGGAATGCCGCTGGAGGTGGCCCAACGCACCTTGGCGCTCAAGCCAGGGCGCCATACGGCGGGATAAGAGATGCAGCACACGAAGCTGCCGCCACCGCCATACGCGCTCGAATGACCGCCGAACATCCCGTCGACATACGGCTCGATATGGTCGGCCGTGTGGTTGTACGGGCTGAGGCTGGCGCTGTAGCTTTCGGCCGCAGGTTTCTTGCTGCTGCAAGCCTCCAACAACGCCAACGCGCAAAGAACCAAGAGAGCAAAGCGATTCATGAAGCCTTGCCCTCCAACGCCTTCCACAGTTCGTCGCTCCAGCCCTTCATCAGGCTCGACAGGCTGGTGCCTTGCGCGACAGCCTTCCATGTGTCCGACAGATCGGGGTGTTGGTAGAAGTTGTCGCCACAGGTCAGCGAGAGCACCACGAACTGCAGCCGGTCCGGATTGCCTGCCACGTGCAGGCGGGTGGCGGCCTCTAGCGCGCACTGGAGCCGCTGATGAAACACTGCCCGGCCCGTCTGCGGCACCAGCTGCGATACCGTCTCGAGCAACTGCGCAAAGATGCCGTCGGCTTCCGAGGCATCCAGAAGCGCCGCGAATTGCGACGCATCGAGTTCGAGATGATCGCCGGCATCGGCAGCACCCTCTTCCCCGGCAGCAGCAAGCCAGTTGCCGACCGTGGTTCCACTGCGGTCGAACCACTGCCATTGCGCAATGGTTTGTGCCACGCGCCGCGTCTGAGGCTCGGTCAGCGTGGCAAGCAGCGTAGGAAGAACGCGTACATCGCCCATGCGGCAGTGCAGCTTCAGACCGTCGTGCCGCGCCTGGGCAAGGTAGCCGAAGCAGGCCTGCAGATCTGCAACGGAGTGGCGGGATGCGAGCCAGCTGAATGCGGGCGCAGCCGGGTCGATCATGGCGAGGCGCCGCAAGCCTTCGGCGCGCACCTCGTCATCGTCTCGTGGCAGTTCCAGCAACTGCGGTCCCTGCGCACCGTAGGCCTCCAGCGGTGTGTTGGCCAGCGCGTTGACATGCGGCCACCCGTTGCGGCGCAGTACCGACGCCAGGCGCGCCGGGTCCAGCAAGGCCGCATCGATCAGCAGCCAGAGGCCGATGGATGAGGGTTGGGCGTCGGCCATCGCTTGCACGGCGTGGGCAAGGTGGATGGGTTCGATCGGATCGGTCGCGAATTCCAACGCAACGCTCTCACTGCAAGGCGGAGAAGGGGGATCCGCTTTGTGCCGCCTTCAGCATGCACTCGATGCAGATGCTCTGCGGGAACAGCGGCAGCCCATACGGCGAGCTTGTCGGCCCCGCCAACTTCCGCTGCACCGCGTGATAAGTGATCTTCCCCGGGCACTCGAAGGTGATGTCCCCATCCTGCAGCGTGATCGACGCGCCCTGCGCAGTCGCGATGCGGATCTTCTTCTTGGCCGCGAACTCCACCGTCTGGTCGGTGCTCGCGATCTTCAGCGCCTCCTTGGCCTGGATGCGCAACTCGTCGTGCTGCGCCTGGAAGTCCAGGTCGTCGTTGCCCGCGATGACCGACAGGCCCGCTTCGGCATCGGCCTTCTGTGCCCCGGCCAATAGCCCGATGGCCTGCCCGCTGTGCACGCGCAGCACGTCGGCCAGCGCCAGGTTGATGTCGCCGCCGCTGGCCAGTGTGGCGGTCTCGCCGCTGACGATCTGCAGCTGCTGGCCTGCGACCATGGCCAGCCCGCCGCGTGCGGCCAGTGCGACCACGGCATCGCTCGTGTGGGGCACCTTGCCTTCACCGGTGGCGATGGCCTTGTCTGCCGCGTCTGCGTAGGCGGTGTCGAGCGCATCGGCGGTCACCATGCCGCTGGCGGTGCGCTCCATCGCGGCGTAGGGGGCGCGTTCCTTGTCGAGTTGCGATTCGTCGGCCTTGTTGGCACCGATGTGCCCAGCCAGCTGCACGGTCTCGTGGGTCTTGGCCGCATCGCTCAGCGCCTGTCCCAACTGCTGCACCTGCTTGAGCAGCGCCATGCCGGCGGCGAAGTCGCCCACCGGCTCCAGCTTCTGGCCACCTGCGCCGTGGTACGTGCTCAGCAGCACACCCTTGCCGCCGCGCAGGGCGGCATAGCCGTCGGTACGCAACTCCAGACCTTGGCCGCGGAAGCTGCCTCGGAAGTTGTCGGCCTGATGGATCAGGTGACCCAGGTTCAGCTGGCTGTGGGCGGTGCTGGCGTGCAGCTGCACGCGCAGTTGCTGGTTCGAATCGTCGAACACCAGCTGGCTGAAGCCCTCGCCGCCGAACTCCTTGGTCTTGAAGCCACTCAGGGCCGCGGCGTTGCGGTGGCCCTTGTCGTCGGCGCTGGCGCCGTGCCAGGGTGGGGCGTGGCCCGCCGCCAGGTTGGCCTGGGCGCTGGGCGAGGCGTTGCCCGCTTGGGCGAAGACGTCGTCATGGGTATCGCCGTTCTCACCGGCGCGCGATGCGCCGCCGGGCGTGGGGGCGATGCCGCCGTCGCCGCGGCCGTTGTACAGCGCCCCGACGATGACGGGCTGGTCCACATCGAGGTCGACGAACTTGACCAGCACTTCCTGGCCGATGCGCGGCAGCCACTGCCAGCCCATGCCGGGACCCGCCTGGCGCTGGGCCACGCGGATCCAGCGGGTGCTGCGGTTGTCTTGGGCGCTGTCTCCGCTGTTGTTCTCGTTCGATCCGTTCTGCCAGTGGAAGCGCACGCGCACGTCGCCTCGGTCGTTGCAGTAGAGCTCGTCGGCGCCGTTGGGCGAGGTCTCGCCCGACGGCCCGACCACGATGGCGCTGTGCACGCCGCTGGCCGTGGGCTTGGCGTGCAGACGGGCGCCATCGGCCGCAGCCAGTGCGGGGCGCCAGGGGCGCGGGGCATGCACGCCCGAGAAGCTGTTGGCGTAGCCCTGGGCCTGCGCGGTCGCGAGGTTCTGGGGCTGCGGGTAGATGTCGTTGTCGTTGCTTGTGCTCGCACTCGTGGCTGCAGACACCAGCCCGAACACATCGGACTCGGCCGTCACGGGTGCGCACGGCTGGTCGAACACCAGATGTTCCGTCAGTTCACCCAGCTGCGCCGCAATCGACGCTGCCGTGTCCTTGGGCAGGTTGTTGATGCCCACATGCTCGACGGTGTCCAGCAGCAGTGCAGGCTTGGCCTGCAAGCCCAGCGCGGGCGCGTCGTCGATCTCGATGCGTGTGCCCGCGCGCAAGGTGCGCACGGTGCTGTGGCCCAGCATCACGTCGGCGCGGCATTCGGCCGCTTCCATCATCAGGGCCGCATAACGCTCCAGCGTGCGGTTGGTGTCCCAGCCACGGCTGCGGTCGTTCAGGCCGAGCACGTCGTCGTATTCCAGCCGCGGGGCGTTCTTGCCGCCGACCTGAAAGCGCGCCGGGGCGCTGCCCGTGAGCTGGCGCTTGCCGTCGACGTTCCAGGCACTCAGGTGTACCTGCGCCACCGACTGGCGCATGCGCCGCACCAGCGCCTGCACGGCGTCGCTGCGTTCCTGCGAGCTCTTGCGGTGAAAGCGAACGGGCGAGCCTGCATCGGCGGGCTGGGTGTCGTTCGATGAAAAGATGACGAGCTTGTGGCCCATGGGGGCCTTCGCGTCTTCCTCGGTGCGCCAGGCCAGGCCCTCTTCGGCCAGCAGGCGAGAGAAGAAGTCGAAGTCGCTCTCGCGGTACTGGGTGCAGTAGGTGCGAACGGGCGCATCCGAGAGGAAGCCGTTCACCTCGGAAGAGAAGGCCCAGCTGCCTGCCTCGGCATACGGGGCCAGCACGCGTTCGATGATGTCGGCCACGCTGCGTTGCTGGAAGACCTGGCTGCGTCCTTGCTGGGTGGCCAGCCAGAGCCAAGGCACGAGCGTCAGGCGGTAGCGCGCCAGGCCGCCATCGGAGCCCAGAGACTCGACCGCGCGAATGAGACCGGTGCGTCGACCAAGAGAGCCGTCGGCCAGCACGGTGATCAATGTGAGCGGCTGGTCGATTAGCGAAGACAGTGCCAGGTCCGCGCGCAAGCTCAAACACACGATGCGCAGCTCGAACAGCTGCGACACCGCCTCGCGCTGCACCCAGCCTTCCACGCGCAGCGCGTCGATGCTCTCGCGTGCGGTCGACGAAGACGATGAAGCAGCGCTCGGCGCTTCGAGGCGGTACAGCCGCGCCGTCTGGCTCAGCTCGGCCCACAGGGCGCTGCGGTCAGCGGAAGGCATCGGGAATTCGCTCAGGGTCGGATGCTCAAGGTTTGCAAGGTGCGCCCGGCTTGCAGTCCGCCGTTGCGGCGGTGGCCTGCGCCGACGGTGCGGGGTCGGACGTCTTGCTGCGCTTGAGCAGTGCGGTCAGCAGGTCGGTGTCGGGATCGGGCCCCTTCGGCCGTGCCGCTGTTTGGGTGAGGTTGGCACGCGTCGCGGACTTGGTTGCCTTGCTGCTGTTGGCGGCGGTCTTGACGACGGGCTTGCCGTTCGCCGCCGTGCGCACGGGCTTCTTCGAACCCGACGCGATGCGCTCCGGCTGCTTCTTCGCGGCGACGTTGGTCTTGCTGTCAGCACCTGATTTTTTCGCAGGCGACGCAGCTGCCACGCGCGCAGGCTTCGTGGTCGGCGGCACGGCCATGGGCTGCGCACCGATCGCCGCGAACGGCGTGGAGGCCGGTTGCTGTTGTTGTGGCTGCTGCAATGGCTGCGGTGCGCTGTCGCCTTCGATGATGCGCGCAGGCGTCGGCTCTGGCGCAGCGGCTGCGACGGGTGCGTCGGGCTTCGGTGGTTCCACCGCGACAGGCGCGGCCACCGGCACAGGCGGCACTGCTGCAACGGCCATCGCTGTATCCGCACGCTTCGATTGCAGGTGGTAGGTCGTGGCACCCGCCACGCCGACCAGCACGGCGACCGAAGCCCACACGCCAGGCCGTGCAAAGAAGGAACGCGCGCCACTCTCGCGGCCACCGAACTGTGCGAGCACCCGTGTGGATTCGCCTCCGGGTGCGGCGGTCGATGCGGCCGTGGTGGGGGCGTTCGAACCGAGCAGGCTCGGTCGGTCCTTGTGGGCGTCTGACGCGCCCATCATGGATGGGTGGTCCGGCTGGCTGCGGGCATGTGATTTCTCCCCTCGGCTTTATGTGGCGTGATCAACGCGATATCGCAATTGGGATGCAACTGGGCGTTGCGTGCGATGGGTTCAAATTTTGGAGCGACTCATACAATTGAGCGGCTCTCATTGAACACCGTTGATCTTCTTCACTCTCTTTTGTTATTTTGCCTTGATGGTGGCTGCACTTGCCATCTTCTTGTTCCCTTCTTTTCGTGACCGTGTGTTGCGAGCGACGGTCGCCATTTCTACTGCTATTGCATTCTTTTTTATTGGAATAGGACGCCGTCTCGGTTTTGTGTCCGAAGCAAGTTTTCAGTTGATGCGCGACAGCGGCTCAGGAGTGCGTACTTTTGCCGTAAGGCATCGCTACTTGTTGCTGTCGGGCATGGGCCTGCTTATCGTGCCGGTGTTGTTAAGTGTGACTTTCGGAAGTGGCCGCATTCTCTTCTTCGATGACTGGGCCACCGAAAGCGACCCGAAGATTGAAGCGTTGCTGCAGGGCGAGCAGCTGGTGCCGCCGCAGCCGTTGCCGCCCGAGGTGTTTGCCACTGCAGAGGTCGAGCAGATTCGTCCACTCACGAAAGAAGGCAGTCGGGACTGGGCTGCGCTCGATGTGGACTTTCGTAATCGTTTGCTGCTCGTCTACAAGATCATGAAAGAAAAGCACGGCTACGACCTCGCATTGCTCGAGGGTTATCGCAGCCCCGAACGACAAGCCAAACTCGCTGCATTGGGCAATACAGTGACCATGGCGAAGGCGAATCAAAGCTATCATCAGTATGGACTTGCGGCAGACAACGCGTTCTATCGCAATGGCAAGCTGGTGATCTCTGAAAAAGATCCATGGGCCATGGAAGGCTATCGCCTCTATGGTGAAGCGGCCGAGTCCGTGGGCTTGGTGTGGGGTGGTCGGTGGTCCTTCAGGGACTACGGTCACGTGGAGTACCGCAAGCCGGGATTTAAATTGTCACGCAACTGAATGCCGAGGCGACACCTGTCGCATTGGCACACCACGAGGCAATCAAGGGGGGAGTTCAAATGGGTGAGGATCAACCCGACGCCGACAACGATCGGCCGTGGATCGTTCTGCATGACAAGACCGACCACGGCGGCTTCGTGATCACCGCGTCCGAAAACACAAGCATCGACGACCGGCGCGTGGCGCGCATCGGCGACATGGTGTCGTGCCCACGGCCCGGCCATGGCATCAACCCCATCGTGACAGGCAGCGACTGCGTCACGCTCGACGGCCGCCGCGTGGCGCGCCACGGCGACCGGGCGGCCTGCGGCTGCAGGTTGCTGTCCAGCCAGATCGCTTCCGCGTCCGAATGACGGCGGCGCTTCCTTCTCCGGCTGCAGGCATGGCATGCGGCCACGCGACCGCGTGGGCCATCGCCATCGCCGTTGCATGACCCAGGTGTTCGCAAACTCCTGATGCTGTCGCGACTGATCAAGCCCGTGCTCCTGGCCTGCGCCGTGTTCATCACGGTGTGGGTGCTCGTGATCGTCTATTGGCAGTACACGGCGCGCATGCCGAGCACGAGCGACATCGTGCTGTACCTCGTGGTGCTGCCGCTCGCGTTGATGCTCTTCTATATCGTGCTGCGCCGCATCTTCACGGCCGCACCCACTGCTGCGCTGCCCGTGGCTGGCGCAACAGTGGCCGCAGGCGGCGCCGCCTCATCGAATGCCGCAGCGCCCGACGCCTCGCAAGAGCGCCTACAGATGGCGGTGCTCGCCTTCGCCCTTCGCACACCCCGCGGCAGCGATGCCGACACGGTGGCCACAGCGATCGGCCAGGCGCAGACGCCCGAGTTGGTGCCCGAACTGCGTGACGGCGAAGGCTTCCCCGTCATCGCGGGCCGCGTCGAAGGCATCGACGAGAACGAACTGCGCGAGCACCTGCGCGAAAGCCTGCAACCCGCCGGCGAAGCTTTCGATGTCGATGCACTACCCGACGACCGGCTGCGCGCCATCCATCTCATGTCGGATGTGCTGCAAGAGTTGCTGACGTCCGCGGCCGAGGCGATCGCGAACGCCGGCGATGCGCTGTCGGTGCGCGCGCCCGGGCGCTTCGTTTCCAGTGGTGGCGTCATCCCCGGGCCGGCGGCAGCGCCCCAGCTGAGCCTCTCGCTATTGTTGCCGGGCGCATGGAGCGAGAGCGAACGCGTGATCGCCACACAGTGGGTGCAGCAGCGCGTGCGCGAGGGCGATGCGTCGCAGCGCTGGCACGTCGACTGCTTCAAGAGCGAAGACGGCGTGTCCGGCATGGCGCTGCTCGACCGCATCAGCCTGTCGCTGCATCGCGAGCAGCGGCCCGCGCTGTGGATCGCGCTGGCGGCCGACTCCTCGGTGTCCGAAGCGAGCATCGCGCGCTGGGAGGCCGAGGGCCTGCTGTACACCGCCACGCGCCGCAAGGGCCGCGTGCCCGGCGAAGCCGCCGCGGGCCTGCTGCTCGCGCGCGCTAGCGATGCGCTGCTGGCACCGGCCCAGGCCGTGCGGCTGTCGCGCAGCGCAAGCGGCCAGCGCGAAGCATCCGCCGACACGGCGCGCACGCCCGATGCGAGCCTGCTCGATCTGTTCGCGCAGCGCCTGCTGTCGAGCGCGGCCCTCGAGACCGCCCAGGTCGACTGGGTCGTGAGCGATGCCGACCACCGCACCAGCCGCGTCACCGAAGTGGCCAGCCTCGTGCAGGAGCGGCTGCCCCATGTGCCCTTCGAAAACAACCTGTCCGTCTGCGCCACCCTGGGTCACCTGGGGGCCGCGGCCGACATGAGCGCCGTCGTGCTCGCGTGCCACCTGGCCGCGCGCGATGCCCGGCACGTGCTCGCCATTTCCGTGCAGGACGCGCACGCCCGAACGGCCTTGCTGGCCGGCCCGGCGAGCCCCGCGTCACCCGCTACTTAAACAGGACCGATTCCAGAAACTTCTATGCGGCGATTCTTCAGTTTCCTGGCCGATCCGCGCACCTTGTCGGTGATCGGCGCCATCGCGCTCGGCGCGTTCCTGCTGCTCGGGGCACAGACGCTCGAAGTCGGCGCGATCTGGGCCGTCGGCATCTTCGTGGTGCTGCTGCTGTTGTGGCTGCTCGTGTGGTTCGTGCGACGCATGCGCACGCGCGCGGCCAACCGCAAGCTCGGCGACATGCTCGAGGAGCAGGCCGACGCGGCCGTGCGCGACAGCGATCCCGAGCGCAAGGCCGAGATCGACGAGTTGCGCGGGCGCATGGTCGAGGCCGTGAAGACCATCAAGACCTCGAAGATCGGGCAGATGTCGGGCAGCGAGGCGCTGTACGAGCTGCCTTGGTACATGGTCATCGGCAACCCGGCGGCGGGCAAGAGCAGCGCCATCCTGAACTCGGGCCTGCAGTTCCCGTTCGCCGACAAGGGCAACGCGGTGATCCAGGGCATCGGCGGCACGCGCAACTGCGACTGGTTCTTCACCACCGAAGGCATCGTGCTCGACACGGCGGGCCGCTATTCGATTCACCAGGAAGACCGCAAGGAGTGGTTCGGCTTTCTGGACCTGCTCAAGAAGTACCGGCCGAAGGCGCCCATCAACGGCATCATCATCACGGCCAGCATTCCCGAGCTGATCGGCAGCCGGCCCGACTTCGCGATTCAACTGGCGAAGAACCTGCGCCAGCGCATGCAGGAACTCACCGAGCGGCTCGAGGTGTTCGCGCCGGTCTACGTGATGTTCACCAAGGCCGACCTGATCACCGGTTTTGCAGAATTTTTCGGCGACAGCGACAAGATGGAGCGCGACCGCGTGTGGGGCGCCTCGCTGCCCTACGACGGCGACGAGAAGCAGGACGCCGTGGCGCTGTTCGACAAGCGCTTCGACGAGCTCTACATGGGCCTGAAGGAAATCAGCGTCTCGCACTTCGCGAACCACCGCAGCAGCGACCCGTCGCCCGAGTTGCTGATCTTCCCGCTCGAGTTCGCAGCCATCAAGCCCGCACTGCGGGCCTTCCTGGCCACGCTGTTCGAGAGCAACCCGTTCCAGCACAAGCCGGTGTTCCGCGGCTTCTACTTCACCAGCGCCTTGCAAGAGGGCACGATGCGCAGCCTGTCGACCGAGCGCATCGCCAAGCGCTTCGGGCTCACGCTGAGCAACGCGGCCACCAAGTCGAAGGAAATCTATTCGCAGAACGGGTTCTTCCTGCGCGACCTGTTCTCCAAGGTGATCTTTGCCGACAAGAAGACGGTGCGGCAGTTCTCCAGCCCCGTGAAGGCGCGCGTGCGCTACGTGAGCTTCTTCGCCTTCGTCGCCGTGCTGGGCCTCCTGCTCGGTGGTTGGACGTGGTCGTACCTCGGCAACCGGCAACTGGTGGAGAACGTGCAGGCCGACCTCGACAAGGTGGTCAAGCTGCAGGCCAGCGACAACGGCCTGCGCACGCGCTTCGAGGCGCTGAACATCCTGCAGGACCGCATCGAGCAGCTCGAGAAATTCCGCAACGACCGGCCGCTGTCGCTGTCGCTGGGCCTGTACCAGGGCAACCAGCTCGAAGACAAGCTCGTGGCCGAGTACTACGGCGGCGTGAAGCAGCTCATGCTCGCGCCGGTGTCGGACAACCTGCAGGCCTTCCTGCGCGACGTCAACGCACACCCCGACCGCCTGAAGCGCGCTGATGCGGTGGCCGTGCTGACGGGCGGCACGGCGCCCGCACCGCTGCCGGCCGCCGGTGCCGTGACCACCACGGCACCCGCCGCAGCGCCGGAAGGCGGCGGCCTGTATGCCGGCTCCTCGCCGGCCGACGTGCAGGACGCCTACAACGCGCTCAAGACCTACCTCATGCTGTCCGACAAGCGGCAGGTGGAAACAGCACACCTCACCGACCAGATCTCGCGCTTCTGGCGCGGCTGGCTCGAGAGCAACCGCGGCGACATGCCGCGCGCGGCGGTCATCCGTGACGCCGAACGCATGATCACTTTCTACCTGCGCCGCGTGGGCGACGACAACTGGCCCGCGCTGGCCGACACCAACCTCGCGCTGGTCGAGCAGACGCGCGACAACCTGCGCCGCGTGGTGCGCGGCATGCCGGCGCGCGAACGCGTGTACGCCGAGATCAAGGCGCGCGCCTCGACGCGCTTCGCGCCGATGACCGTGGCGCGCATCCTCGGGGCCACGGCGAGCAGTGCCGAAAGCGAAGGCACCCTCGCGGGCAGCGTCGCCATCTCGGGCGCGTTCACGCGCGAGGCCTGGCAGCAGTACGTGGACGACGCGATCCGCGACGCCGCGAACAAGGAAACATCGAGCAAGGACTGGGTGCTCAACGTCGCCGGCAACGACGACCTGACGCTCGAAGGCAGCCCGGAGCAGATCCGCAAGACGCTGGCCACCATGTACAAGCTGGAGTACGCCAAGGAGTGGCAGCGCTTCCTGCAAGGCATCGCAGTGAAGGACATGGGCAGCTTCGAGCAGGCCGTGGTGGCGATGAACCAGCTCGGCGATCCGCAGAACTCGCCGATCCGCAAGGTCTTCGACACGGTGTACGACCAGACCTCGTGGGACAACCCCTCGCTGGTCAACGCCGGCCTGCAGCAGGCGCGCACGGGGGCCTTCAACTGGTTCAAGCGCCTCTTCAGCCGTGCCACGCCGTCGCAGGTCAACGTGAACGTCGACCTCAACGGCGGCGCCACGGAAATCCCGATGGGCCCGATCGGCCGCGAGTTCGCGGGCGTCGCACGCCTGGTGGTCGAGCGCGACAACACTTCGCTGCTGCGCGGCTACCTGGGCACGCTGTCCAAGCTGCGCGGGCGCTTCAACCAGATCAAGAACCAGGGCGACCCCGGACCGGGCGCGCGCCAGCTCATGCAGCAGACGCTGGAGGGCAACGGCTCCGAGCTGGCCGATGCGCTCAAGTACGTCGACGAGCAGATGCTCACCGGCATGGACGCCGCACAGCGCCAGGCGCTGCGCCCGCTGCTCGTGCGGCCGCTGCTGCAGGCGTACGCAGTGACGGTGCAGCCGACGGCGGTGGAGGTCAACAAGATCTGGAGCGCGCAGGTGCACCAGCCGTTCCAGCAGTCGCTGGCCACCAAGTACCCGTTCTCGGCGAGCGCGAAGATCGAGGCCTCGCCGGCAGAAATCGCGCAGTTCTTCGGACCTGAAGGCGCCATCGGCAAGTTCGTGACGACCACGCTGGGCTCGCTGGTGATCCGCCGCGGCGACCTGCTGTCGCCGCGCGCCTGGGGCGACCAGGGCCTCACGCTGAGTCCCGATTTCGTGAATGGCTTTGCGCAGTGGGTGGCGCCGCTGTCGGGCGGTGCGGCGGCCGGTGCCGGCGGCAGCGCGCAGCCGCAGACGCTGTTCCAGATCCTGCCGCAGCCCGTGTCGGGCCTGACGGAGTACATGGTCGAAATCGACGGCCAGCAGCTGCGCTACCGCAACACGCCGCCGCAGTGGTCCAACTTCGTCTGGCCTAACGCGCAGGGCACGCCGGGCGCGAAGATCACCGCCGTCACCTTCGACGGGCGCACGGTCGAGCTGATCAACGAGCCAGGCAACTTCGGCCTGGAGCGCCTGCTCAGCACGGCGCAGCGCACGAAGTTGCCCGATGGCAGTTTCGAGCTCACATGGGCGCGCGACAACGCGAGCGTGACCGTCAAGCTGCGCGTGATCCAGAACACGCAGTCGGCCGGCTCGGGCGGCGATTCGCCGCAAGGCAAGGGCCTGCGCGGCACGGTGTTGCCGCCGACGGTCGCGGAGATTGGTGCGCCGCGCGCCACAGCAACAGTTCAGGCACCGGCTCAAGTCCCGGTGCAGGCAGGGGGAGCAGGAAAATGAGCGCGCCACAACAGCTGTGCTACTTCGGCAAGTTGCCCGGTCGCGGCGACTTCGTGAAGGGCCTGTACAACCCGCAGCTCATCAAGGTGTTCGACCACTGGCTGTCGCAGACCATGGAGATGCTGTCGGAAGACCCGCGCTGGAAGCTGATCTACGACAACGCGGCGCCGATGCACTTCGTGTGCCTGGGCTCGCGCAGCCGCGTGGCGATTGCGGGCCATCTGCGTGCCAGCCGTGACGAGTCGTCGCGCCGCTACCCGTTCCTGGCGGCCACCTCGGTGGACGTCGACGAGGCGCTCGACTTCATGCGCGGCGCGCCGATGCTCGTCGGACCGTATTGGGACCGCATGGCGGTGCAGGTGCAGTCGCTGGCGGCCGGCACCGACCTGGACAGCGAGCTGAAGAAGTTCGAGGCCATCGACCCGGCCATCGAGACCGGTTTCAAGAAGTCGGCCTCGCGCGCCACCTATGCGGCCTTCACGCGCGACACGAGCTTGCTGCGCATCGAGCAGATGCTCAACTTCGACGGCCACAAGGTGTCGCTGCGCCGGGCCATCCTGGCGCTGGGCCTGCTGCTGCAGCCGGTGATGGCCAGCGCGGTGTCGCACCTGGACAAGGGGCTCACGCTGCCGCTGCCGCGCGACCCGGTCGATCGCTCGCTGATCGCCACCTTCTGGCTGGAGATGGTGTCGCAGTTTCTGGCGAAGGCCGACTTCGAGCTGGTGCTGCTGGTCACCGAGATCGACGGCCGCGCGCGGCTGGTGATCGGCTTCAACGGCCTGTCGCCGCGCAGCCTGCAAAGCGTGCTGCACCCGCAGGTCTACACCGAGCACAACATCGACATCGACAACCCGGAGTGGGTCGAGGACACCATCCACAGCAACTACGCGATGTTCAAGCTTGTGAGCTACCTTGACCAGCCGCAGCTGCCGCTGGACATCGTGCTCACCGCCTTTCGCGAAGTCTTCATCGGGGAATGACACGGTCATGAATTGTTCTTTGCGCGTTCTCGTGCTGTCCATGGCCTGCGGGCTCGCGCTCGTCCCGGCCGTGCAGGCCCAGCAACCACAGCAACAACCGGCCGCAGGCGCCACCGCCGCGCGCGTCGAGACCACGGCCGCGGCCGTCGGGAAGGGCGAGCCGGTCGTGGCCGGCGGGCAGGTGCCCGACGAGGCCACGCGCGCCGCCGTCATCGAGGCGCTGCGCCGCATCTACGGCCCCAGCGGCGTGATCGACAAGATCGAGGTGGTGAGCACCGTCAGCATGCCGGCCAACTGGGCCGCCAACGTGCAGCGGCTGATCACGCCTTCGCTCAAGGACATCCACCGCGGCCAGTTCCAGATCGAGGGCACGCAGATGGCGCTGAGCGGCGAGGTCGGCAACGAGGCGCTGCGCCAGAAGATCGTGAGCGACATGGCGAACGCGCTCAACCCGACCTACACCATCAAGAACAGCCTGCGCGTGCCCGTGTCGGAGCAGATCGCGGTCGACCAGGTGCTGGGCAACCGCACCATCGAGTTCGAGCTGGGCAGCGCCACGCTCACCAGCAAGGGCCGCGCCATCCTCGACGAGATGGCGCCCATCCTGCAGAAGCTCACGAACAAGTCGGTGGCGGTGGTGGGGCACACCGACAACGCCGGCAATCGCACGTCGAACCTGGCGCTGAGCCAGTCGCGGGCCGAATCGGTCAAGGGCTACCTGGTGGGCAAGGGCATCGATCCGATGACGCTCACGACCTCGGGCGTGGGCCCGGACCAGCCGGTGGCGAGCAATGCGACCGACGAGGGGCGCTCGCGCAACCGGCGCATCGAGTTCCGCGTCGGACGCTAACGAAAAAGGCCCGCAACGCGGGCCTTTCTTCTGTTGCTCGGCGCGCTGTCAGGCGCCGTCAATGCGCCATCAGCGCGACTCGTCGTCGCCCTTCGGCAGATCGAGCAGGTCCACCAACTGGGCCAGCTCCTGCTCGTTCTTGATCACGTTGCGCAGCCAGGCATGCAGTGGCATGTCGGCCCAGCGCGCGGCCTTGTTCGCCATGTAGGCGGCCGGGCTCGAAGGCTCGGTCTGCTCGAAATACGCCGCCACTTCCTTGAGCTGCGCAATGGCCTGCGCGCGGCTGTGGATGCCGGGCGGCTGCGCGGCGGGCGCGTGCGCGACCGCGTGATAAATCGGGGGTGAATGGGGCATGGCGGCGTCGAAGACGGGTTCGATGCGGGACGGAGCCGTCGGTGCACTGACGGCCGGTGCAGCGGCGGTGGTCGGCTGCGGCGCGCCGTTGTCGATCGGCACGCCGGCCTCGCGTGCAAAGCGCTCGACGGTCTGGCGGATGGCCGTGGCCGCGTCTTTCGCGGCGCGAAAGCTCGGGCCGTTGGAGGCGGTGCGTTCGTCGAACACGGCCTCGAACTCGGCCAGTGCCTGCTCGCAGGCGTGCACGTCGCGGTGCGTCTTCTGCAAGAACTTCGCGGGCGTGGCGCGGCGCAGGCGGTCGAACTGGTCGAGCGTCACCTTGTTGCGCTGCAGCTCGTCGGCCTGCGCCGGCGTGCGGCGGATGGCCTGGTCGAGCGCCAATGCGGTCTCCCAGACCAGCGCACTGTGGCCGGTGCTGCCGTCGCTCACGATGGGCGCGCGCTGCAGCAGCTCGACCGAGCGCGAGATCAACCAGGTGACAGTGCCGATCCGCATCTCGATGTCGCCGCCCTCGGGCTGCGGATGCAGTTCGTCCCAGTACTGGCGGCACAGGCCGATGAGCAGGCGATAACCGTCGGCCAGCCCTTCGAAGCCGCGCTGGCTGGCCAGTGCATCGGTGAGCCACACGGTCAGCCGCAGGTCTTTGGTGGCGCCGCGCAGCAGCTTGTCGCACTCGGCGATCACGAAGGGCCAGTTGGCCTCTTTCAGCTCGATGACCCATTCGCCCTGTTCGAGCGAGGGGTCGTCGTGCTTGCGCGCTTCCTGGATGGCGTCGAACTCGCGCGAGAACAGCATGTCCTCGCCGCAAGGCTGGGCCTCGGAAATCGGGGCCAGCAGGGCCGCGAGGTCGAGGCGGTTCGTCGCGGCCGTCATGGCAACGAGATCGTCAGGTTGGCCTGGCGCGGGCCGAGCTTCACGATGTCCTGGTAGCTCGCGAGCGCGCCCTGCGTGGTGCTGCCCAGGTGCGCCGAGAGGCCGACGAAGCCGAGCAGGCCGATGAGCGAGAACAGCGCGGCCACCACCCACTGCGGCGCCTCGCGCTTGAGCGAGTGCGAGATGAGGTCGGGCAGCGGCCAGTGCGGTGCGAACGGCGTGCGCTTGCCGCGCGCGTTGGCAATCTCGTCGCCCACGCGCGCCGTGAGGTAGGCCAGCTTCTCGGTGCCGTCGATGGCGTACTTGCCCTGGAAGCCCAGCAGCAGGCACATGTAGAACACCTCGAGCGTCTGGATGCGCGCGGCGCCGTGCGCCCGCTCGACCTCGAGCATGTTGAAGAAGTTCTCGCCTGCGAGCTGGTCGCCGAACAGCGTGAGCTGCAGCGGCCGGCGCTCCCACTCGGAGCGAATCGCGAACTCGGGCGCCGAGAGCACGAACTCGTCGACCGTGGCGCAGAAGGCGTACTTGGCCGCGTGGATCTGCTCGGCCGTGGCGTCGAGCTTGCGCGCATTGCGTTCGAACTCGCCCAGGTAGTTGCGGATGCCCGTGAGGAACTGCTCGGTGGTCGCCGGCTGCTGCTTCTTCTTCAGCAGGAACAGCATCACGAAGCCGTCGTACAGCAGGTCGAGCAGGCTGGAGTCGGCGTCGGGTGCCACGCCTGCGGGCGTGAACGACGCGGGCGGCGCGTCGCCGCCCAGCAGGGAAGGGGCCTTGTTCAGGGTGGTGGTGTTCATACGATCAGGCGGATCAGCCGGTCACGGCGATCAGTTCGAGTTGCATGTCGGGGATGCCGGCCGGCGCGTAGATGGTGACGCTCTGCGCCTGCAGCATGCGGTCGTACAGCTGGCTCTTGCTGTCGATGGAAAAGTAGCAGGCGCCCGCACGGATCGGAATGGCCGGCGGCACCTGCGGCGCGTAGACGATGCGCACGCCCGGCATGGCCGAGAGCACGAGCTTGTCGACGTCTTCGGGCGCGCCGATCTTGAAGCGCTGCGGCACCACCTCGGCCAGCTCGGCGGCCGGCATGCTGGCGGTGACCGACATGTAGAACACGGTCTTCTCGTCGATCTTTCCGGAGTCGAGGCGGCCCAGGTAGAAGGCGTTGCGCGTCTCGGTGAGCGCAATGGCGAAGTAGCGCGTGGAGATGACGGTGTCGAGCAGGTCGCGCACGATGCGGTCGAGCTCGGCGAAGGCCGGGCCCGGCTTCTCGTGGTCGTACACCGGCAGGTCGTTCAGCGAGTAGGTCTTGGCAAACGTCATCAGCGCGCCGGCCAGGCTCAGCAGTTCCTGGAACAGCCGCTCCGGGTGCAGCGACGGGTGATGGAACAGGTGCGAGAGCGACGCGAAGGCCGAGTTGGCCGTGTGCAGCAGCCAGAACGAGGCGATGTCGCCCGAGCGGAACTCGATGATGTTCTTGCTCGGCTCGCGGTGAATGCCGTACAGCGAATTGACCTTGGCCTGCAGCACGTCGAGCAGGCGGCGCAGCTGCTGGAACACGGTGGGCGAGGCGTCGATGCTGGTGCACGGCGGCACGAAGCTGCGGTCGATCTCGAAGCCGCCCGCGGCGGTGCGCCGGATGCGGATCACGGGGATCGACACGAACTGCTCGCGCGGCTCGGTGTCGGCCAGGAGCTTCACGCTCTTGCGCAAAAACACCACCTCGGCGCTCACGGCGTTGGTGTACAGGTCGAGCGACTGCGTCGCGTCGCTGGTGTAGCGCGCGGCAAAGCCTTCTTCGTTGGGGTCGGTGTAGTTCTTGCCGAGCTCCTTCACCGGGTGCAGCACCAGGTAGAAGGTGATCTCGTTCTGGCCCGGGCTCAGGGTGTCGAGCGAGATGGGCGGGGGCAGCGCATCGGCCTGCGGCGCGGCGTAGGGTTCGCCGTCGGGGAACACCAGCGACAGCTGCGAGGCGCGCAGCATGCCGCTGGCCAGCGCATCGAGGTCGAAGCTGATGGAGCGCACGCCCCAGAAGTACGGATGCAGCGCCTGCGCCGTGGCGCGCAGG
>NZ_CALRZC010000122.1:0-23975 GCF_943372545.1 Variovorax sp. YR752
GGTGGGCGACATCCTGCATCCTGGGGGGGTGGGTTAGGGGGAGCGCGGCATGGCCCCGCTTTCGTCGGGCGCCTAGATTGGTCCTCACCACAACCGCCGGGGAGACCTTCGTGCGACCGACCCCTTCCTCGCGTTTCTCCCGCTTCGGCTCGCGGCTGGCTGGCGCCGCCGCTCTTTCGTTCGCCGCGCTCGCCCGCGCCGCGACCCCCGCGATCGACATGGACGCCGGCACCGACGCCATCGCGGTCGAGCGGCCGCCGGTGGGCACGCTGGCGCTGGACGCCGGTTCCGCGACCACCGACCTGTCCACCAACGTACCGACCAGCTGGTGGTTCTACACCGGCATCAGCGCGGCCCAGGTGGCGAGCCGCCTCAGCGACAACGCGGCGCGCCTCACCGACATCGAGGTCCAGTCGGTCTCGTCGGGCGTGCCCACCTTCACCGTGCGCATGGTGAAGAACAGCGGCAACTACGCCGCCCCCGGCGGCTGGTGGTGGTACTACGGCCTGACCACGTCGCAGCTGAGCACCTACCTGAACGCCAACAGCGCCAGGCTGGTCGATCTGGAGCCCTACGACATCGGTGGCGGCAACATCCGCTACGCCGCCGTGATGGTGTCGAACACCGGCACGGCCGCACGGTCCTGGTGGTGGTACTACGGCAAGACCTCGGCGCAGCTCACCGCGCTGCTGCCCGGCCGCCGGCTGATCGATCTCGACAGCTACACCACCGGCGGCGTCAAGCGCTACACGGCGGTGATGATCGCCAACTCGGGCGGCGACGCCGAGGCCTGGCAATGGTGGCTGAACCAGAGCACGGCGGGCATCTCGGCCAAGGTCGCGGCCTTCAACGGCCGCGTGATCAAGCTCGACCGCCAGGCCGACGGCACCTACAACTTCATCCAGGTGCGCAACACCGGCAGCGAGGCAACCGCGTGGTGGTACTGGTTCGGCTTCAGCTCGCCGACCGCGTTGCTCAACTACGCCAACCAGCTTGCCGTGCGGCCGGTGGACATCGTCACCTACCTCAATGCCGCCGGCCAGCGACGCTGGGACGCGGCCTTCATCGACAACGCCAACGCCAGCACCCGCCGCATGCGCAGCGAGTTCGGCAAGACCTTCCTCGACGCCAACGGCAACCCGACGCGCGGCATCTTCGAAGCCTGGCTGAAGCAGGTCGGCGGCAGCGTCAAGGTGAACCTGAACGCCAGCCGCCGGGCCGAGACCGCGAGTTCGTTGAAATCACTGCACCTGCTGCACTCGATGCGCCGCGTGGCCGCCGGCACCGACACGCTGCCCTCGGCCTTCACCTACTACGAGTACGACCCCGCCAAGGGCAAGGACGCCTGCCCGAACCCCGCGCTGGAGACCCTGGCCAACCGGCGCACCAACTACAACTTCGAGAAGGGCCTGGACGAGATGATGAAGATCTCGGACAACCGCACGACGCGCGGCACCGTGATCCGCTACGGCGGCTTCGCACCCTTCAACACGACCGCGACGGCGCTTGGCCTGACGGGCACGACGCTGCGCCACAACATCGGCTGCTCGTACCGCAACCTCGCCACCGGCCGGTACGAGACCGGCCGGCGCAACGACACGACCGCAGCCGACCTCGCACGCATCTACGAGGGCGTGTGGAACTCATCGCTGCTGTCCAACGCCAATGCCGCACGCACCGAGTTCCTGGAGTCGGCCAACCCGGGCAGCGGGGCGAGCGCAGCCTTGCTGGCGATCATCACCGCCGAGGCGAACAAGCTCGGCAAGGGCGCCGTCGCCGCCCAGTTCGGCAGCCTGGTGCGCACCTGGGGCAAGGGCGGCAGCTACAACACCTGCCTGCCCAGTGCGGCCGGGGCCACCTGCACGCAGAAGGTGCTCGTCCGGTCGGGCACCGGCCTGATCCGCCTGCCGATCAAGGTGGCCGGCGTCACGCAGTACCGCACCTACGCGTTCGCGCGCCTGATCTCCGACGTGCCGGTGACCGACTGGACCAGCGCAACGGCGACCACCTACGCGAACGCCTACGCTGCCGCCTCCAACGAGCTTTACCGCGACGAGATCCGCTCGGCGCTGCTGACATGGTGAGCAGCGGGCTGCGCATGACGGCTGGTGCCCTCGCGCTGGCCGCGGCCGGCGTGTGGTGGTGGCCGGCACAGGAGGATGACGCGATGGACCCGTTGTCGTCTGCCCCCGCTGCCGCCACTGCGCCTGCGGGGGCGGTCGCCGCGCAAGTGCAGGGCCTGTCACCGCTGCAGGCGGCCCTGAGGGCGGCCGCGGCCCAGGTCTGTGCGGACGGCTGCGACGAGCCGCAGGCGGCCGAGCCGGCCGCGATCACGACCGTCGCCGCCGCCGAGCCCGTGCCGCAGCCGCCCGACCTCGACGCCTGGTCACTGGCGCCAGAGCCGCTGCAGGCCGTCGACGAGCAGATGGCCGCCGCAGGCAACGCCCCGCGGCCGCTGTTCAACACCCCGCCGATGCCCGACGAGAACGACCCCGCACCCGCCGACGAGACCGACCCCTACGCGCCACCGGCCGAGGATCCCGCCGTGGAGTGAGGGCGGCGGCGGGTTCGTCGATGCCGTCTCACTCCTCCGCTTCGGCCAGCGTCACGGTCAGCTTGCGCGTGGCGCCGGCGCGCCACAGCGTCAGCGTGCAGGAATCGCCCGGCTGCAGACGCTCGAGCGCGGTCAGCATGTCGTCGGCGTTCTCGATCGGCTCGTCGTTGATGGCGGTGATCACGTCACCGGGAACGATGCCCGCGTCGCCACGCGTGAAGGGCTTGAGCCCGGCCCTGGCCGCCTGCCCGCCGCGCTGCACGCGCACCAGCGCCACGCCCTTGGGCAGGCCGAGCGTGCGGTTGAGTTCGAGCGGCGCGCCGGTCACGCCCAGCGAGGGCCGGACCATGCGGCCGTCGCGGATCAGCCGCGGCACGATGCGGTTGACCTCGTCCACCGGAATCGCGAAGCCGATGCCTGCGCTGGCGCCAGAGGGGCTGAAGATCGCGGTGTTCACGCCGATCAGCCGGCCGGCCGAATCGAGCAGCGGGCCGCCGGAGTTGCCCGGGTTGATCGCCGCATCGGTCTGGATCGCGCCGCGAATCGTGCGCCGCGTCACCGACTCGATCTCGCGGTTGAGCGCACTGACGATGCCGGTGGTCAGCGTCTGGTCCAGCCCGAACGGGTTGCCGATCGCGTAGACCTGCTGGCCGACCTGCAGGTCGCGGCTGCTGCCCACCGGCAGCGCCTTCAGCCTGGCGGCCGGCGCGGCGATCTTCAGCACGGCGAGGTCGCGGTCGGGAAAGGCGCCGACCAGCTCGGCCTTGTGGCTGCTCTGGTCGGCCAGCGTGACGCGCGCGCCGCTGGCCTGCTGGATGACGTGGAAGTTGGTGACGATGTGGCCGGCCGTGTCCCACACGAAGCCGGTGCCGGTGCCTTGCGGCACCTGCTGCACGTTCAGCGAGAAGAGGTCGCGCTCCAGGCCCAGCGCGGTGATGTTGACCACCGAGGGCGAGGCCGCCTTGAACACGGCGATGTTGTTGAGTTCCTCGGCGGCCAGCGGGCCGCGCGGCGTGACCGGGCGCGGCGGCGCCGGCGTACGCGACACGGCGGCCAGCGGCAGGGTGATCAGCAGCGCCAGCACGGCGGCAGCGAGCGGGGTTCTCATGCGGATGAATCATGCGTCGATACAGCCGACGATGATAGGCAGCCGCGCCCCGCCTCGCCCCGCCCCGCCTCGCCCTTGCCACCTCAGTGGTTGTGGCCGTCCCCGTGCGCGTGCGGCGCCCCCGGCACGTGGGCCGGGATCGCATGGCCGGTCGAACCGCGAGCGCTCAGCACCCGCGCGCGCCCGTTCAGTGCCTGCTGCGCCGAACCGAGTGCCCCTGCAAAGGCATCGAGCGCCGCCACGACCTTGCCGCCGACCATCGTCAACAGCACGCGGTTGCGGCCGAGTTCGGCGTCGGGCACGGTCAGGAAGTCGCGCTCGAGCACGATCAGGTCGGCGAACTTGCCCGCTTCGATCGAGCCGGCCACCTTCTCCAGGCGCAACTGGTGCGCGGCATCGATGGTGATCGCCGCCAGCACGTCGTCGCGCGTCAGCGCCGGGTCGGCATTGATCGGGCCTTCGAAGATGGGGGCGAAGCTCGCCGGGCTGTTCGGGTTGGCGGGGTCGCCGGAGCGTGTCACGCCGACCTTCAGCGCGAGGAAGGTGTCGAAGGCGTCGATCGGCCAGTCGCTGCCGTGCACGATGCGCGCGCCGGCACGGCGCAGGCTGCCCGACGGCTCCATGCGCGCGAAGCGCTCGGGGCCGAGGTGGTTCTCGGTGTCGCCGATCGAGTAGGGCGCGCGCTGCGCCCACTGGAAGGACATGGTGGCCATCGTGTCCAGTGCCTTGAAGCGGGCGTAGTCGGCCACCGCCGCGGTCTCCACGTGGGCGATGGCCGGGCGGAAGTCGGCGTTCGGGCGCGCCGTGCGCGTGGCCTCCACGGCGTCCAGCACGGTGCGCACGCCGCGGTCGCCGGTGGCGTGCAGGTGCATGTCCAGGCCGGAATCGACCGCCGCAAGCATCAGCGGCCGCAGCACCGCGGGCGCGAAGTACAACGGCCCGCGGTTGCCGCTCTCCACCCAGTTCGGCGCGTCGTCGGTGCCGGCGTTCTCGAAGTAGGGCGTCAGCAGCGACCCGGTGTCGGCCGGTGCGTTGACCACGCCGTCCATGAACACCTTGACGACGCGCGCGCGCACGTTCGGCGCCGGGGTGGCTTCGCCCTGGTCCATCGCCGCCGCGGCAGCGCGGATCTCCGCGATCGCCGCGGCCGGATCGGCAGCCGCCTCTGCGGCGTCGACGGAGATTGCCAGGTTGACGCGCGCCGTCAGTTCGTCGCTCGCGCGCAGCGCCTTGAAGATGCGGCCATGCGCCTCGCCGGCCGCGGCATCCATGAAGCTGGTGATGCCCTGCTCGCGCAGTGCCGCCAGCGCGGCGCGGCCCTGCTTCATCAGGTCGGCCTCGCTGTCCGGCGGTATCGCGGCCTTGACCTGGAAGCCGGCCGCGTCTTCGCAGATGCCGGTCGGCGTGCCGCTGCCGTCGCGCGCGAAGCGGCCGCCGGCCGGGTCGGGCGTGGCGGCGGTGACGCCGGCCAGCGTCAGCGCGCGCGAGTTGGCCAGCACGGTGTGGAAGTCGGCCGAGGTCACGACGATCGGCCGCGTCGTGGCCAGCGCATCGAGCGTGGCGCGGGTCGGGTCGGCGTCGATCGAGGCGGTCGAGGCGCGGTCCCAGTTGACGGCCTCGAGCCAGGCGTCGGGCGTGGCGTCCGGCGTGGCGTCGAGGCAGGCCTGCAGCCTGGCCGTCAACTGCGCGCGGGTCAGTGGCTGGTAGGCCATGTCGCACACCAGCAGCGCCCGGCCGCCGGCCAGCGAGTGCAGGTGGGCGTCGATGAAGCCCGGCATCAACATGCGGCCGCCGAGCTCGATGACCTGCGTCGACGGACCGATGTGCTCGGCCACGTCGGCGTCAGTCCCGACGAAGTCGATGCGGCCGCCGCGCACCGCGACCGCCTGCGCGACGTGGCGCTTGGCATCCATCGTCACCACCTTGCCGCCGCGCAGCACCACGTCGGCCGGCTCGACGTCCGACCCCCCGCCGCAGCCGACCGCGATGGCCATGGCCAGCCCCGCCGCCAGCAGGCCTCCCGTTGTTCCCTTGACCCTCATGCGTTTCCCCGTGTGACGCCCGACATGGGCACGGGCGAAGGTAGCGGAGGCAGCGCGGCCAGACCCTCTGCAGATGCAGAGGGTGAGCGCAGGCTCAGGCGGCGCGGCGGCGGTGGCGCGCCTCGCCCAGCGCGCGGCCGAGCGCGACCTTGTCGGACACGCCCAGCCGAAGGTAGACGTCGCGCAGGTAGGTGCGCACCGTCGACGGGCTGAGGCCGGTCAGGCGGGCGATCTCCTTGTGCGAGCGGCCCTCGGCATAGAGCAGCGCGACGTTCAGCTCGCGTGGCGGCAGGGCGGCCTGGCGGCGCTGCGGCGCCAGGCTGAGCAGCATCAGCTCGCCGCAGGCTTGCGCGGACAGCCGGCGCCGGCCCAGGCTCAGGTGGCGTGGCAGGCGCCGCGTCGTCTCCACCAGTTCGGCGGGCAGGCCGGCGCCGCTCCACTGCGGGAAGCGCTCGCGCAGCAGCAGGCCGATGCGGGCGCCGAGGTAGACGAAGTCGCCGCGGCCGTCGACCAGTGCCTGCGCATCATTGGCAGGCGTACCGCTGCCGCCGATCAGCTCGGCGACGCGTGCACTCCAGCGCTGCATCAGGTGCGCGGTGAACTGGTCGAACAGCCTGCGATGCACTTCCTCGAATGCCGGCGCGGCCTCGCCGCGGTACAGCGCCATGAACTGCAGCAGGCCGCTGCCGGGCAGGGTGCGCGTGACGGCGATGACGTGGAACAGGTCGTGCCGGCGTGCGAAGGCCTCCAGCTCCGCAGCCGGGTCGGCAAAGCCCGTGGAGCAAACCACCGTGTCGAGCCGATCGATCGAGTCGCGCGCAAAGCGGTCGGATGCGCTGATGCGGTTCCACTCGTGCGCGAAGTCGGCGCTGAGGTTGACGCTGCCGCTCAGCCAGTTGCGCGGCGCCATGCCGTCGATGCCGCCGGAGCACTCGCCCCACCAGGCGGCGTCGAAGGGAACGATCTCGCGCAGCGCGGCCAGGCCTTCGTCCATCAGCCGCGGCGGCGCGATGCCGACCGGCAGGCGCGCCAGGCGCAGCAGAGCGGCGCTGAAGGATTCGAGCAGGTGCGAGTCGGGATCCATCGGGCGCAGTCTAGGGTCTCGTGCGCGCCTTGCCGCGACCGCCTACTTGTAGCTGCGCGCGTCCTCGATGACCTTGCCGTCGTTGGGCAGGCTGCCCGGTGTCACGAGCTCGATGTCGGCGCGCAGCTTGGTCACGTCACGAACGCTGTCGGCGAGCTTCGCCGCCAGGCCGTCGGGCGCGCCGGAGACCTCGACACGCAGCGTCATCGAATCGTTGGCCATCTCGCCGGCCACCACCAGGCGCGCACGCTGCACTTCCGGGTGGCGGCGCGCCACCTCGGCCACCTGGCTGGGATGCACGAACATGCCGCGCACCTTGGCGGTCTGGTCGGCGCGGCCGAGCCAGCCCTTGATGCGGGTGTTGGTGCGCCCCGTGGGGCAACTTCCCGCCAGTACGGCGGAGAGGTCGCCGGTGCCGAAGCGGACCATCGGGTAGTCGCGGTTCAGCACGGTGATCACCACCTCGCCGACCTCGCCCTCCGGCACCGGGTCGCCGGTGCCCGGCCGCACGATCTCCAGGATCACGCCTTCGTCGAGCACCAGGCCCTGGCGTGCGCCCGTCTCGTAGGCGATCAGGCCGACGTCGGCGGTGGCGTAGCACTGGTATCCCTGCACGCCGCGCTCGGCCAGCCAGTCGCGCAGCGACGGCGGGAAGGCTTCGCCGCTGACCAGCGCCTTGCTCAGCGAGGGCAGCGTGATGCCGGTCTCGGCCGCCTTCTCGACGACGATGCGCAGGAAGCTCGGCGTGCCGCAGTAGCCGTGCGGGCGCAGCTCCTGCATCGCCTGCAGCTGCAGCTCGGTGTTGCCGATGCCGCCGGCGAACACGGTGCAGCCGATCGCGTGCGCGCCGGACTCCATCATCGAACCGGCCGGCGTGAGGTGGTAGCTGAAGCTGTTGTGGATCAGGTCGCCGGCGCGGAAGCCGGCGGCGAACAGGGCGCGGGCGATGCGCCAGTAGTCGGGCGCGCCGCCCTCGGGTTCGTAGATCGGGCCGGGCGACTGGAACACGCGCTTCGCACCGGCGGGCGAGCGCAGGCCGCGCCAGCCGATGGCGGAGAAGCCGCCGAACGGGTCCCAGTGCGCGGCAGACGCGCGCTGCGCCTTCTGGCGTTCGAGCAGTTCGTGCTTGCGCAGCACCGGCAGGGTCGCGAGTGCGGCGCGCGAATCGATGCGCGCCGCGTCGACGCCGGCCAGCAGTTCGGCGAAGGCGGCCGTCGTCTGCGCTGCCGCCACCTGCTTCGGCAGCGCCGCCATCAGCGCGGCCTCGCGCTGCGCGGTCGGGCGCGTTTCGAGCGCGTCGTAGTGTTCAGTCATCACGATCGCTCCAGCTGACGAGCTTTCTCTTCAGGTCGGCGACGAAGTCGCGCACCGACGCGCTGTCACGCAAGGTCTTCTCGGTCCACTCCGGGCTGTTGCGGCTCGGGCGCTTGACGATGGCCGCCTTCAGCGTCGCACCGTCCACCGCCAGCTTCGCGACCGGCGTGCCGCTGCGCTCGAAGCGGCCTTCGCGCTCGGTCAGGCCGAGGTCGCGCAGGTCGCGTTTCGCGCGCTGCAACGCCTCGTCGGGCTTGAATGCCGGCAGTGCGAAGCCGAAGTCGTCATCGCTCACTCGCGCGCTCCTCAGGCCAGCCAGCGCTTGCGGCGCTTGTAGCTCTTCACGTCGCGGAAGCTCTTGCGGTCACCGCCGCCGACGCCGAGGTAGAACTCCTTCACGTCCTCGTTCTCGCGCAGCGCCTTGGCCTCGCCATCCATCACGATGCGGCCGTTCTCGAGGATGTAGCCGTAGTCGGAGTAGCGCAGCGCGATGTTGGTGTTCTGCTCGGCGAGCAGGAAGGTGACTTTCTCCTTGGTGTTGAGGTCCTTCACGATCTCGAACACCTCCTCGACGATCTGCGGCGCCAGGCCCATCGAGGGTTCGTCGAGCAGCACCATCTTCGGGTTGGCCATCAACGCGCGGCCGATGGCGCACATCTGCTGTTCGCCGCCGGAGGTGTAGGCGGCCTGCGAGGTGCGGCGTGTCTTCAGGCGCGGGAAGTAGTTGTAGACCTTCTCCAGCGTCTGCGCGACGGCCGCCTTGCCGTCGCGGCGGGTGTAGGCGCCGGTCAGCAGGTTCTCCTCGATCGTCAGGTGGGCGAAGCAGTGCCGCCCCTCCATCACCTGGATCACGCCGCGGTTGACCATCTCGGCGGTCGACAGCTTCTCGATGCGCTCGCCGCGCAGCTCGATCGAACCCTTGGTCACCTCGCCACGCTCGCCGGCCAGCAGGTTGCTCACCGCACGCAGCGTGGTCGTCTTGCCCGCGCCGTTGCCGCCGAGCAGCGCCACGATGCCGCCTTCGGGCACCTGCAGGCTGACGCCCTTGAGCACGAGGATCACGTGGTTGTAGATGACCTCGATGCCGTTGACGTTGAGGATGATGTTGCTCACAGGAACCTCGTGGCGATCAAGTGGCCGCCGCGGAACCGGCTTGGCCGGGCCGCTGGCGGCGCCCCCTTGAGGGGGAGCGGCGTGAGCCGCTCCGGGGGTGGGTCAAGACTGGCAGTCTTCGGGCGTACGGCGCGTCAGCTTCTTCTCCGCCGCGTACTTGTCGGCGGCGCTCTTGATCATCGGCTTGATGATCGACGCGTCGCTCTCGTACCAGTCGGAGGTGAAGTTCCACTTCGCGCCGTCCCAGGTGTGGATGCGCGCCCAGGTGGCGCCGCGGTGGTCGGCGCACGAGGTGCTGATCGGGCGCATCACGCCGGCGAAGCCCAGCGCGTCGAGCTTCTTCTGGTCGAGCGCGAGGTTCTCGTAGCCCCAGCGTGCCTGCTCGCCGGTCATCACCTTGCCCTTGCCATAGCGTTCCTGCGCCCGCTTGACGCCCTCGATCGACAACATCGCCGCGCTCAGGCCGCGCATGTACAGCACCTGGCCAACCTCTTCCTTCGGCCCGGTGCCCTGGCCCTTGCCGTGCACCAGCGCGAGCACGTCCTTGACGATCTTCGAGTTCGGCTCGGCACCGTGCTGCAGCGCCAGCGCGTTGTAGCCCTTGGCGCCGTCGCCGACGTCCTTCACGTCCGGCTCGGCGCCGGCCCACCACACGCCGTACATCTTGTCGCGCGGGTAGCCGGTGGCCACGGCCTCCTTCAGCGCGGTGGAGTTCATCACGCCCCAGCCCCACAGGAAGACGTAGTCCGGGCGGTTCTGCCGGATCTGCAGCCAGGCCGCCTTCTGCTCCACGCCCGGGTGTGTCACCGGGATCAGCTGCAGGTCGAAGCCGTGCATCTTGCTGCGCTCCTGCAGCAGCGGGATCGGTTCCTTGCCGTACGGGCTGTCGTGGTAGACGAGCGTGATCTTCTTGCCCTTGAGCTTGTCGAGGCTGCCTTCCTTCTTGCCGACGTGCTGCACCAGGATGTCGGCGGCGTCCCAGTAGGTGCCGGTCAGCGGGAAGTTCCACTTGAAGACGTTGCCGTCGGTGCTCTCGCTGCGGCCGTAGCCGGCGGTGATCAGCGGGATCTTGTCGCCGGGCGCCTTCTCGGTCAGCGCGAAGGTGATGCCGGTGGACAGCGGCTGGAACACCGTCGCGCCCTTGCCCTTCAGGCGCTCGTAGCACTCCACGCCCTTGTCGGTCGCGTAGCCGGTCTCGCACTCCTCGAACGTCACCTTGACGCCGTTGATGCCGCCTTGCGCGTTGATCAGCTTGAGGTAGTCGACATAGCCGTTGGCGAACGGGATGCCGTTGGGTGCGTAGGCGCCGGTGCGGTAGACCAGCACCGGGAAGAACTGCTCCTTCGCCTGCGCGAAGGCGGTGCTCGTGGCCAGGCTGGCCGCGCCGGCTGCCGCGAGGATCGCAGCGGTCGTGATGGACTTGAACTTCATGTCTGCCTCCAGGGGTGGAAAGGGCACTCGTCGGTGCGTGGGTGAGAACTCGTTGGTTTTGTCAGTGAGGGAAGGGCCACAGGCGCAGCTTTTCCTTGCCGATCGACCACAGCCTTGCGAGGCCGTGCGGCTCGACGATCAGGAAGAACACGATCAGCGCGCCGAAGATCATGAAGGTCAGGTGCGAGGCCAGCGCGGTGTCGATCGGGATGCCGAACCAGTAGGGCAGGTTGTCCAGCACGATCGGCAGCACGACGATGAAGGCGGCGCCGAAGAAGCTGCCCATGATCGAGCCGAGCCCGCCGATGATCACCATGAACAGCAGCTGGAACGAACGATCGATGTTGAACGCCGCCGGTTCCCAGGAGCCCAGGTGCACGAAGCCCCACAGCGCACCGGCCACGCCGACGATGAAGGAACTGACCGCGAACGCCGTGAGCTTGGCGTAGACCGGGCGGATGCCGATCACCGCGGCAGCCACGTCCATGTCGCGGATGGCCATCCACTCGCGGCCGATGTGCCCGCGCACCAGGTTCTTCGCCAGCATGCCGAAGACGATCAGGAAGCCGAGGCAGAACAGGTACTTCTGCACCGGTGTGTCGATTGGCATGCCCAGCACGTTCAGGCCGGCGACGCTGACCGAGCCGGAGGCCGAGTCGTTGGTGAACCACTTGATGCGCAGGAAGGCCCAGTCGGTGAAGAACTGCGCCGCCAGCGTGGCCACCGCGAGGTACAGGCCCTTGATGCGCAGAGACGGGATGCCGAACAGCACGCCCACCGCGGTGGCGCACACGCCGCCCATCAGCAGCGAGACGATCAGTGGCATGCCCTCGATGCGCACCTGGAAGTTGTAGGCCGCGTAGGCCCCCACCGCCATGAAGGCGCCGGTGCCCAGCGAGATCTGACCGCAATAGCCGACAAGGATGTTCAGGCCCAGCGCCGCGAGCGAGAGGATGAGGAACGGAATCAGGATCGCGCGGAACAGGTACTCCGGCGCGATGAAAGGCACGACGACGACTGCGAAGGCCAGCAGCGCGCCCAGCGCGATGCGGTCCTGCGCAATCGGGAAGACCGCCTGGTCGGCGCGGTAGCTGGTCTTGAACTGGCCGTTCTCTCTGTACAGCATGGTGTGGTCAGACCCGGTCGATGATCTTCTCGCCGAACAGACCTTGCGGCCTGACAAGCAGGAACAGGAGTGCGAGGACGTAGCCGAACCAGATCTCGATGCCGCCGCCGATCATCGGCCCGATGAAGACCTCGGAGAGCTTCTCGCCGACGCCGAGGATCAGCCCGCCGATGATCGCGCCGGGCACCGAGGTCAGGCCGCCGAGGATGACCACCGGCAGGCCCTTGAGCGCCAGCACCGACAGCGAGAACTGCACGCCGAGCTTGCTGCCCCAGATGATCCCGGCGACCAGCGCGACGAAGCCGGCCACGCTCCAGACGATCACCCACACGCGCGACAGCGGGATGCCGATCGACTGCGCCGCCTGGTGGTCGTCGGCCACCGCGCGCAGCGCGCGGCCGGTGGCGGTCTTCTGGAAGAACAGGCTGAGCGCGGCCACCAGCGCCGCGGCGATCACCGCGGCATAGAGGTCTTCCTGGCTGACCAGGATGCCGCCCTCGAAGACCTTGTCGAACAGGAAGATCGGGTCCTTGGGCAGGCCGACGTCGATCTTGTAGATCTGGCTGCCGAACAGGGTCTGGCCGAAGCCGTCGAGGAAGTAGGTGATGCCCAGCGTGGCCATCAGCAGCGTGATGCCCTCCTGGTTGACCAGCTTGCCGAGCACCAGCCGTTCGATCAGCCAGGCGACGATGACCATCACCAGCATCGCGGCGGCGAAGGCCAGCACGTTGCCCAGCACCTTGCTCTCGATGCCGAGGCCCTTCGGGATCCACTCCGAGAAGCGTGCCATCGCGAGTGCGGCGAACAGCACCATCGCGCCCTGCGCGAAGTTGAAGACGCCCGAGGCCTTGAAGATCAGCACGAAGCCGAGTGCGATCAGCGAGTACAGCATGCCGGACATCAGCCCGCCGATCAGCGTTTCGAGGAAGAAGGCCATGGTCCGCTTTCAGTGGCTCGTGCCGAGGTAGGCGTTGATGACGTCGGGGTTCTGGCGGACCTCCTGCGGCGTGCCGTCGCCGATCTTGCGGCCGTAGTCGAGCACGACGACGCGGTCGGAGATGTCCATCACCACGCCCATGTCGTGCTCGATCAGCACGATGGTGGTGCCGTACTCGTCGTTGACGTCGAGGATGAAGCGGCTCATGTCCTGCTTCTCCTCGACGTTCATGCCGGCCATCGGCTCGTCGAGCAGCAGCAGGCTGGGCTCCATCGCGAGGGCCCGGCCGAGGTCGACACGCTTCTGCAAGCCGTAGGGCAGGCGGCCCACCGGCGTCTTGCGGTAGGCCTGGATCTCGAGGAAGTCGATGATGCGCTCGACGAACTCGCGGTGCGCGATCTCCTCGCGCTCGGCCGCTCCCCAGCGGATCGCCTGCTGGAAGAGGTTGCTCTTCATGCGCAGGTTGCGGCCGGTCATGATGTTGTCGAGCACGCTCATGCCCTTGAACAGCGCCAGGTTCTGGAAGGTGCGTGCGATGCCGGACTCGGCCACCTGGCGCGAGTTCATGTGCTTGAAGGTCTGGCCGCGCAGCGTGATCGAGCCTTCCTGCGGCGTGTAGACGCCGTTGATGCAGTTCAGCATCGAGCTCTTGCCGGCGCCGTTCGGGCCGATGATCGCGCGCACCTCGTGCTCGCGCACGTCGAAGCTGATGTCGGTCAGCGCCTTCACGCCGCCGAAGCGCAAGGAGATGTTCCTGACGTCGAGGATGACGTCGCCGATCTTGCGTTCTGCCACGGTCAGGCTGCCTTCTTCATGGCGGGAAAAGTCTTCGCATCGGCGATCTTCAGCGTCGCCGAGACCATGCCGCTGCGGCCGTCCTCGAACTTCACCTGCGTCTCGATGTACTGCTCGGTCTTGCCGCCGTACAGGGCATCGACCAGCACCTGGTAGCGCTCGCCGATGTAGCCGCGGCGTACCTTGCGCGTGCGCGTGAGCTCGCCGTCGTCGGCGTCGAGTTCCTTGTGCAGGATCAGGAAGCGGCTGATCTGGCTGCCGGCGAGCATGGCGTCGGCGGCGAGGTCGGCGTTGACCTTCTCGACGCAGTCGCGCACCAGTGCGTAGACCTCGTCCTTCTGTGCCAGGTCGGCGTAGCCGGCATAGGGCAGGCCGCGCTTCTCGGCCCAGTTGCCGACCGCTTCCACGTCGATGTTGATGAAGGCGCAGACACGCTCGCGCTTGTCGCCGAAGGCCACCGCCTCCTTGATGAAGGGGAAGAACTTCAGCTTGTTCTCGACGTACTTGGGCGCGAACATCGCGCCGTCGTTGGCGCCGCCCATGATGCGGCCGACGTCCTTGGCACGGTCGATGATCTTCAGGTGGCCGCCGGCGTCGAGGAAGCCGGCATCGCCGGTGTGGTACCAGCCGGCAGCGTCGAGCACCTCTGCGGTGGCCGCCGGGTTCTTGTAGTACTCCTTGAGCAGCCCGGGCGACTTGATGAGGATTTCGCCGCTGTCGGTGAGCTTGACTTCCACGCCGGCGATCGGCACGCCCACGGTGTCCGCCTTGGCCTCGTGGTCGGGCTGCAGGCAGACGAACACCGCGGTCTCGGTCGAACCGTAGAGCTGCTTCAGGTTGATGCCGATCGAGCGGTAGAAGGTGAACAGGTCGGGGCCGATCGCCTCGCCGGCGGTATAGGCCACGCGCACGCGCGACAGCCCCAGCGTATTGCGCAGCGGGCCGTAGACCAGCAGGTTGCCGAGCGCGTAGCTCAGCTTGTCGCCGGTCGATACCGGCTTGCCATCCATCAAGGCCGGGCCGACGCGGCGGGCCACGTCCATGTAGTGATGGAAGAGCTTGCGCTTGATCGCGCTGGCGTCTTCCATGCGGATCATCACGCTGGTCAGCAGCCCTTCGAACACGCGCGGCGGCGCGAAGTAGTAGGTCGGGCCGATCTCCTTCAGGTCGATCGTCACCGTCGCTGCCGACTCGGGGCAGTTGACCACGTAGCCGCAGGCCAGCCACTGCGCGTAGCTGAAGATGTTCTGGCCGATCCAGGCCGGCGGCAGGTAGGCCAGCACCTCCTCGCGCTCGGTGAGCTTGTCGAAGTCGGCGCCGGCCTTGGCGCGGTCGAGCAGCGTGAAGTGCGTGTGCACCACGCCCTTCGGGTTGCCGGTGGTGCCGGAGGTGAAGAACATCGCCGCCATGTCGCCGGGGGCACCCTCCGCGAGTTCGGCGTCGAAGTGGCCGGGGTTTGCCTTCGCGAAGGCGCGGCCTGCCTCGATCAGCGCATCCATCGAGGCCAGGCCCGGTTCGCTGTAGTTGCGCAGCCCGCGCGGATCGTCGTACCAGAGCCGGCCCAGCAGCGGGCATTGCTCGCGGATCTCGAGCAGCTTGTCGACCTGCTCCTGGTCCTCGACGATCGCGAAGGCGACGTCGGCGTTGACGATGGGGAAGACGAACTCGGCCGAGGCCGCGTCCTGGTACAGCGGGATCGGCACCGCGCCGAGCGCCTGCGCGGCGAGCATCGAGGCGTACAGGCGCGGCCGGTTGTCGCCGACCACGATGATGTGGTCGCCGCGCTTCAGCCCGGCCGCGGCCAGCCCGCCGGCGAGGTCGCGCACGAGCTGGGCGAGGTCGGCCCAGCTCAGCGTCTGCCAGATGCCGTAGACCTTCTCGCGCAAGGCGGGCGCCGTCGGGCGCTTCGCCGCGTGGTCGAGCATCAGTCGGGGGAACGTCGTCTGCACCGCAGGTCTCCTCTCGGTGTCGGGACTGTAGGAACAAGTTTGACGCCGTGTTGTCGTTGTGACGACAATCTCCGGGACAGCCCCGAGGGGACTTTCCCCAGGGCCATCGACGCGGCGGCGTCAGCGTTCCGTCAAGCTCGAAGCGCATGAGCACACCCTCCACCGACCCCGACACCCGCCCCGGCTCGCTGCGGCAGCGGGCGCGCGCGCCGTCGCCGGCCGAGCTTGCGATGATCCCCTGGCTCGGCCTGCTCGATGCCGACGAGCGGCGTCGCGTGGTGGAGGCGCTGCGCGTGGTCGAGGCCGACCCCGGCGACTACGTCTGCAAGATCGGCCGCCAGGCCAACTACTGGTTCGGCGTGCTCGACGGCCTGCTGAAGATGAGCAACGACGCCTCGCTCGGCTTCGCGATCACCTTCACCGGCGTGCCGCCGGGGGCCTGGTTCGGCGAGGGCACGGTGCTCAAGCGCGAGGTCTACCGCTACAACATCGAGCCGCTGCGCAAGAGCGTGGTCGCCGGCATCGACATCGACACCTTCTTCTGGCTGCTCGAGCGCAGCATCCCGTTCAACCGCTACGTGATGAACCAGCTCAACGAGCGGCTCGGGCAGTTCATCGCCGCACGCGAGATCGACCGCCTCGACGACCCCGACACCCGCGTCGCACGCAACCTCGCCGCGCTGTTCCACCCGGTGCTCTACCCCGGCGTCGGCACGCTGCTGCGCATCACGCAGCAGGAGCTGGCCTACCTCATCGGGCTGTCGCGCCAACGGGTCAACGAGGCGCTGCGCTCGCTGCAGGCCGAAGGGCTGATCGCCATCGAGTACGGCGGCGTGCGCGTGCTCGACCTGCCGGCGCTGCGGCGACACGTGCACGGCGGGTCCGGCAGCACGATGTCGTGATGCAGTAGCCGCTTTGGCGCTGAGCGGGCGCAAACTCCTGCGGCGAGGCGCCGGGCTGGACATAGACTGCCGGCCAGCAGTGTCATGAGCTCTCCTTCTTGACCGTCATCGTCGTCGAATCGTGGGTGATGAGCGTGCTGGCGATCATGTTCGCCGCCGTCTGGCTGCGCTCGCGCGAGCCCGGAACCGGGCTGCTGTCGCTGGGCTTCGCGGTGGCGACGGCCTGGTACTACTTCAGCGACCTGGCCCCGGTCACCGGGCCGGCGATCGACACGCTGCCCGAACGCATCGCGACGACCACCCTGATCGTCGCGATCCTGCTGCGAACCGCGGGCGTCGTCGCCTACCTGGGCATGCCCGGCGGCGGCCTGCGGGTCTTCATCGGGCTGTGCGCCGCACCGTCCGTGGTCTGCCTGGTCCTGCTGCTGGCCGGGGTGAACCTGCCGCACCAGCTCTTTCACTTCGTCGGCCTGCTGCCCTATCTCGGTGCCGCCGCGCTCGCATTCCGCTGCGCGGCCACCGAGCCGGGCAACGCCCACGGCCTGCTGGGCGTGGCACTGCTGGTCCTTCCGCTGCTGCCCTTCGTGCTCGATGCAGGCGGGGTGCCGCCCGGCGACCTGAAGTACTACACCGGCGTCGCGGTGATCGCGTTCGGCATGCTGGTGCTGACGGTGAGCCTGCTGCGGCGCCACCGAGCGCTGCACGCCGAAGTGCAGCGCCGCACCGAGGCCGAGGCGCGACTTCTCGATGCCAAGCTGCAGCTCGAGGCCAGGGTGAGCGAACGGACCGCGCACCTGCGCGAGCTGATCGGCGGCCTCGAGTCGTTCAACCGCGGCGTTTCGCACGACCTGCGCGGGCCGCTGGGCGGCATGTCGCAATTGGCGCACACCGCCGCGGAGTCGATGTCGCGCGGCGACAGCACGCTCGCGCTGCGCGCGCTGCCGCTGATCGCCAGCCAGTGCGATGCCTCGGTGAAGATGGTCAACGCCATGCTGGAACTGGCGCGCGTCGGCGAGGCGCCGGCGCAGCGTGTCCCGGTCGAGCTGCGCGCCGTGGTCGAGTCGGCGATCGACGAAGTCATGCTGTCGCAGGCCGACGCGCGGCACACGGCGATACGCCGCGCCGACCTGCCCACGGTGCTGGCCGATCCGGTGCTGCTGCGCACCGCCCTGGTCAACCTGATCGGCAACGCGATGAAGTTCTCGCGCGAGGTCGCCCAACCGCGGATCGAGATCGAGTCGCGCATCGAGGGCCGTGACATCACCGTGTGCGTGCGCGACAACGGCGCCGGCTTTCCGGCAGAGCTGGCCGAGCGGCTGTTCGACCCCTTCTTCCGCGCGCCGGGCACGCAGCACGAAGGGCACGGGCTGGGCCTGAGCCTGACACGGCGCGCCATCGAGGCCATGGGCGGGCGCGTGTGGGCGCTGTCGCGCGCGGAAGGCGGTGCCGAGCTGTGCTTCCAGCTGAAGGGCGCGCTGCTCGCGACACCGCCCACCGAGCCCCTCGGCCAGGTGCCCACCGGGGCCATGGCCGCGCTGGTCTGAACGCGGCGCACGGCGTGACCTTTGCCACGACGGGGATTCGCGGCGCGGGAATGGCCGGCAAAGGCGCGACTTTTTGCGTTGAACCGCCGGGCCACGCTGCCGATGATGCAGGCATGGAGCAGCCCACCATCATTGCCAACCGAGGGGAGTTCGTCGACGCCTTGCGCGCGCTCAAGCGCGGCCATGTGCTCGTGCACGCCAGCGAGAGCTGGGGCGGCTGCTCGATCGACGGCGGGGCGGTCGGTGCCTCGTTCCGAACGCTGGCCGACTACGCGCTGATCGACGAGTATCACAACCCGCACGGCTTCGAGCACATCCACTACTACCGCCTGAACCAGCGTGGCCGCGAGTTCGCCGAACGCGCCGTGCAGGCCTGGGAGCGCCGGCCGCTGATCGAGCGCCTGGCGGCGCGGCTGCTCGGCTGAGGGATCGCCTCAGCCGTTGACGACCCCTGCCGCGACGTGCCCCGCCGGCACGTGCGGCGCGGCATTCTCGATGTGGCCGGTCTGGTCGTCGAAGAAGAAGTCCGGCTCGAACTCGCGCAGGAACTCGCCCTTGGGCAGACCGCCGAGGAACATCGCCTCGTCGACGTCGATGTGCCAGTCCATCAGCGTGCGGATGGCGCGTTCGTGCGCCGGCGCGCTGCGCGCGGTGACCAGCGCGGTGCGGATGCGCATGTTCTGCGCCGGCTCGTTCTGCAGCGCCTGCAGGGCATCGAGCAGCGGCTTGAACGGCCCCGGCGCCAGCGGCGTGCCGGCACGCTGGTGCTCGTGGCTCTGGAAGGCGTCCAGCCCCTGGGCCTGGAAGACACGCTCGGCCTCGTCGGAGAACAGCACCGCGTCGCCGTCGAAGGCGATGCGCACCTCGTCGGGGTGGGCGTCGGAGGCGCGCGCCGACTGCGGATAGACGCGCGCCGCCGGCACGCCGGCACCGAGCGCCGAGCGCACGTCGGCCTCGTTGGTGGACAGGAACAGGTTGGCCGCCAGCGGTCGCAGGTAGCGCCAGGGAGACTCACCTCGCGTGAACACGCCACGCTGGACGGCCAAGCCGTAGTGGCGCGCCGAGCGGAACACGCGCATGCCCGAGACCGGGTCGTTGCGCGACAGGATCACCACCTCCACCCGTTGCCGCTCAGGCGTATTGAAGGCGAGCAGCTTGTTGACCAGCGAGAAGGCGACGCCCGGGGTGGCGGCGCTGTCCAGCCGCTCGAGCTGGAGCTGCATGTAGGCGCGGTCGTCGGAGGCCTCGAAGACGCGGTTCTCTTCCTCGAAGTCGAAGAGGGCGCGCGAGGAGATGGCCACCACCAGCTGGCCGGCGAGCGAGACGGACATGCGGGCCATGATAGCCAGCGCGCTGCGCAACAAATGAAACGCGACGGCGCTTGCGCTGAAGCGCGGGCGAAACCTCGGGCCGCGAGCATCTGCTGCATGGCGTCACTTGCGGCGCCCGACCGGAGACCGAGACCATGAACCCGCTGCTGACCATGCTTCGCCCCGCTGCCACCGGCTGGCTGCGCCCCGCCACGCCGCGCGCCGGCTCGCACACGCTGCCCGACATCGTGCTCGACGAGAGCATGCTGTACCGCAGCGAGTGCTTCGCCGAGGACCTGCAGGCGGCGTCCGACGCGGCGCTGGCCGACCTGTTCCCGATGCTGCGCACGCGCCGCACGGCGCCGGCGCGCTGACGCCATGGCCGCCACCGGCTCCGCGCTGCAGCCGCCGGCCGGTTTCGGCCGATATGATCCGCGCTCGTTTGCCTTCGCTGCCGGAGTTCGCGACGTGAGCACCCCCGACAAGCCGCCCGTGGTGATGGTCGTCGACGACGAGCCGGAGTTGCGCGCGTTGCTGGCCGAGTACTTCGGCCGCCACGGCTACGAAGTGCGCCAGGCCGAGGACGCCGCGGTGGCGCGCCGGCTGGTCGCCGAGCAGGTGCCCGATCTGGCCATCCTCGACGTCAACATGCCCGGCGAGAACGGTCTGTCGCTGGCGCGCTTCCTGCGCGAGTCGCATCCGTCGCTGGGCCTGGTGATGCTGACCACCGCCGGCGAGTCGGTCGACCGCATCGTCGGCCTGGAGCTCGGCGCCGACGACTACCTGCCCAAGCCCTTCGAGATGCGCGAGCTGCTGGCGCGCACGCGCGCGGTGCTGCGCCGGCTGGCGGTGGTGCCGGCTTCAACGACCGCGGAGGCCGAGCCCGCGACGCGGCGCGTGCGCTTCGGCCAGTGCGAGCTCGACCTCGACCAGCGCCGCCTGTTCGGCGCGGAGGGCGCCGAGGTCGAGATCAGCGCCGCCGAGTACGACCTGCTGGCGCTGTTCGCGCGCCACCCGAACCGGCCGCTGAACCGCGACCAGATCATGGAGCAGGCCCACAACCGCGGCTGGGACGTGTTCGACCGCTCGATCGACCTGCGCATCATGCGGCTGCGGCGCAAGATCGAGCGCAACCCCGACAAGCCGGAAGTGCTGAAGACCGTGCGCAACGTCGGCTACGTGTTCGTCACCGGGGCCGGAGCCGAGTGATCCTTCCGCAGCCGGTGCCGGATGCGGCGCTGCACCGCCTGCGCCGCAGCTACGCGCTGCTGATGCTGCTGCTCGGCCTGCCGGTGCTGGCGGCGGTGACCTACGTGCTGGTGCTGCAGTTCCAGATCGTCTCGGTCGGCACGCAGCGGCAGATCGCGATGAGCACCGACCGCCGCGTCACGCGGCTCGACGCCGTGCTCGCCCCGCTGCGCGACAACCTGCTGCGCCTGCGCGACGCGGTGCAGGAGCCGGCCATCGCGCCGGCCGTCGTGGTCGATCGCGACTCGCTGGCCGCCACCGCCGATGCACGCGGCTACACGCTCGACGCGCTGCCCGCGGTGCTGCGCGAGAGCGCCCCGCAGGTGCTGCTGGCCGGCCCGCTGCGCGGCGACGTGCGCTGGCGCGACGCCTCTGTCGAGCAGGCCGCGCTGTTCGCGCAGCAGGCCCGCCTGGTCACCAGCGGACGGGGGGCCTTCCGGCGCGTCTACTACATCGACGACGAGGCCACGCAGCTGTGGGTCTACCCGTGGGTGGGCAGCGCGCAGCTGCTGGCCGAACTCGGTGCCCGCGACGTGCCGGAGGCGCTGCGTGCGCTGGCCATGCGACATGCCCGCGGGGGCAGCGACGCACTGGTGTTCCGCGACGCCGTGGCCTGGCGCACCCGCGCCGACGGCGCCATCAGCGCCACCGCGGCGCTGAGCCTGCAGGAGCGCGCCGGCACCGTCACCGCCGAGCTGCCGCCGGGCGCCTTCGACGCGGCGCGCATCGAGGCCGGCATCGGCCGATTCTGGGTGCTCGACGCCGACGGCACGGTGGTGTGGGACTACAAGGCGCGCAACGAGCCCGCAGGCTCGGCACTCGACGCGGCGCTGCCGATGCTGGCGGCGCCGCTGATCGATCAGGCGCTCGCCGCCCCGCTGGCGGTCAGCAGCGGCAAGCTGCTGCTGTCGGCACGGGCCTCTTCGGTCGCCCCTTGGCGGGCGGTCTACGCCAGCGATGGCGACCATGTGCGCCAGCTGGTGCTGCGCGATGTCGGGCCCTATGCGGCCGGCGGTGCGGTGCTGCTGCTGCTCTTCCTGGGCACGGCGACGCTGCTGTGGCGGCGCTACGCGCTGCCCTCGCTGCGCCTGGTCGACTACCTGCACCGCAAGGCCTTCGATGCGAACGCAGACGAACCCGCGCTGCCGCGCGGCTGGGCGCCGTGGGCGAAGCTGACCCGCGACACTTTCGGCGCGGCGCGCGAGGCGCAGGCGCGCGAGGCCCAGGCGCTGGCGCTGAAGTCGGCGATCGTCGACCACGCGCTGGCGGCGATCATCTCCAGTGACGACGAGGGCCGGATCACCGAATTCAACCCGGCCGCCGAGGGCATGTTCGGGCGGCGCCGGGCGGAGGTGCTCGGCCGCTCGGTCTTCGAGATCACCGTGCCGCCGCGCCACCGCCAGGCGCACGAGGCGGCGTTCATGCGGATGCGCGCCGGCGGCGACCCGCACATGATCGGCCGGCGCGTCGAGATGACGGCCATGCATGCCGACGGACGCGAGTTCCCGGTCGAGGTGGTGCTGTGGCGCACCGCGGTGGGGGGACAGTCGCACTTCACCGCGTCGCTGACCGACCTGTCGGAGCGGCGTGCCGCGGCCGAGCAGATCGAGCGCCAGCGCGAGGCCTTGCGCCAGAGCGAGAAGCTGTCGGCGATGGGCAGCCTGCTGGCCGGTGTGGCGCACGAACTCAACAACCCGCTGGCGATTGCCATGGGCCGCGCCAGCCTGCTCGAGGAGAAGTGCGACGGCGCGCCCGAACTGCAGGACGATGCGAGGCGCATCCGCGAGGCCGCCGAGCGCTGCGGCCGCATCGTGCGCACCTTCCTGAACATGGCGCGCGGCAAGCCGGCGCAACGGCGCAACGTGCAGCTCAACGACCTGGCGCGCGCCGCGGTGGACATGCTGGCCTACACCTTCCGCAGCCACGGCATCGAGCTGCAGCTCGAGCTCTCGCCCGACCTGCCCGAGGTCAGCGCCGATGCCGACCAGATCGGCCAGGTCGTGCTCAACCTGCTCGTCAACGCACAGCAGGCGGTGGCGGCCGTGGCCGACGGGAGCCCCCGCCGCGTGCGTGTGTCCACCGGCATCGAGGCACGGCGCAGCAACCGCGAGCCGCGTGTCTGGCTGCGCGTGGCCGACACCGGCCCCGGCGTGCCACCGGCGCTGCACGAGAAGATCTTCGAGCCCTTCTTCACCACCAAGCCCGAGGGCATCGGCACCGGCCTCGGCCTGGCGGTCTCGCGTTCGCTGGTGCTCGACCACGGTGGGCAGCTCGGCCTGGAGATCAGCGCCAGCGGTGCGGTGTTCCGCATGAGCCTGCCGATCAGCGGCCACGCGCAGGCGGTCACCGAACCCGGTTCGCTCTCCGGCGCCGACGGCAGCACGCCGGCGCGCGTGCTGGTGGTCGACGACGAGCCGGAGATCGCCGAGGTGATGCGCGACATGCTCGAGAGCGCGGGCTTCGACGTGGCCACCGCCGAGTCGGGCGCGGTGGCGCTGGAGCTGCTCGACGAAGCGCGCTTCGATGTCATCGTGTCGGACCTGCGCATGCCCGACATGGACGGCGCCGCGCTGTGGCGCGAGGTGAGTGCGCGCAACCCGGCGCTGGCGCAGCGCATGCTGTTCGTCACCGGCGACACGCTGTCGCCCGGGGCGGAGAGTTTCCTCGTCGATGCCGGCTGCGCCAGCCTCGACAAGCCCTTCGCGCGCAGCGACCTGGTCGATCGCGTCGCCACGCTGCTGATGTCCTGAGACGGTGTGAACGTCGGTTGCTCAAGCGGCGCGGCGGATCTGGCCCGCAGCGGCCATCATGGTCGTGCTGACCAGCGCGTACATGGCCACCCAGGCGTCGCGCGTCGCTTCGTCGAAGTCGGCGCCGAGGCCTTCCGCCAGCGTGGTGATCAGCGCACGGCCGACGCTGCGGTAGTCGCCCGCCTGCACGCCGTAGCCGGCGTGACGCGCGCCGAGCTGCGCGAGCACCGGCAACAATGCCTCGGGCTGGTCGAGCAGGCGAACGGCGGCGCCGATCATCTGCATCAGCCGCTGGCCCTGGCCGCGCATGTCGCCGATGAACAGCGGCTTGAGCTCCGGCGCCTGCTCGAACAGGCGGCGATAGAAGAGAGCGGCGGTGGCATCGGGCTGCAGCGCCACCAGCGCGAAGCTGCGGCGGACGAGGTCCATCTGTTGCGGGGTCATGGTCTTTCCTGAATGAGGACGGCCACGGGGGCCTGGGATGCGCAGCTTCGCAAGCGCTCGTCGCAGACTTGTTTCCTGGCAGGTCCTCAAGGGTTTCCTTTGTTTCGACCTCGAGCCGGGCGAGCCTGCGACTCAGGAACTCGAGCGAGCGACCAGCGGCTCGCGGCCCTGTGCGGAAGTTCGACGTCTGCTTTGCGTGTTGAGGTCGGAGCGGCAAAGGCGCGTGCGGACAGGCTTCCGCGCTTCGCTTCGGCGGTCGGCCCTGTGGGCCGACTTCCTTGCGCTGCTCGGGCTCGCGGCAGGCCGCCCAACTCGCTGCGCTCA
>NZ_CALRZC010000123.1:0-23919 GCF_943372545.1 Variovorax sp. YR752
GCGGCCGCACCGTGGCCGAGGGCCGCCTCGACATCCTGGTCGGCGAGCGGCCCTGAAGCGGCGCGGCCGCGCGGCTCAAGTCGCAGGGCCGGGCTGCCGAAAACTCCGGGGTGAATCGGCGCACGCCAGCGCCGCCCTGCCTGCCTGCCCATGTCGTATCAACTGCTGCCCCCGGATGTGCTGCGCGTCGGCCAGCCGACGCTGTTTGCGCTGCGCGACAAGACCGGCTGCCTGCTGGTGCCCAAGGGCACGCTGGTGGCCAGCAGCGCCCAGCTGCAGCAACTCGCCGCGCGTGAGCTCTACGTCGACGAGCACGACGGCGAGACGATCCGGCGCGCCATGGCCGGCAAGGTCCATGAGCTGGTTCGTGGCAACGAGTTGCTCGGCCGCATCGCCCAGGCGCGGCCGGATGCATCGGATCTGACGGCGCCGTCGGCTGCCGCCGCGCGGCGGCTCGGCGATCCGGTCACCGCCTGGTCGAACCTGCAGGTGCGCGTCGCCGCGCTGCTGCGCGACGCCGGGCAGCCCGACTTCGCCGCCAAGGTCGGCCAGTTGCAGAAGACGCTGCTCGACCAGGTCAACGGCGACCCGGACGACGCCTTGCTGCTGCTGGTGCATGGCGCCACCCAGGAGTTCCACGACTACAGCGCCAGCCACGCCGTGCTGGTGGCGGTGGTCTGCGAGCTGGCCTCGCACCACGTGAGCGGCATCAGCCCGGCCGAGCGCAGTTCGCTGCGCGGTGCCGCCTTGACGATGAACGTGGCGATGACCGCCTTGCAGAACCAGCTCGCCCAACAGGAGACGCGGCTGAACCCGCAGCAGCGCGAGCAGGTCGACAGGCATGCGGAACACGGCGTCCAGGCCCTGCGCGCCGCCGGCATCACCGATGCGCTCTGGCTCGAGGCCGTGCGGCACCACCACGACGCCCCGTCCGGCCCGCTGTCGGCGCTCGGCCCGGCGCAGCGGCTGGCCCGGCTGATCCGCCGCGCCGACGTGTTCGCCGCCCGCATGAGCCCGCGCCGCGGCCGCCAGGCGCTGTCGGCCACCGCCGCGGCCAAGGCCGCCTACCTCGACGAGAACGGCCAGCCCGACGAAGCCGGCTCGGCGATCATCAAGGCCGTCGGCCTCTATCCGCCGGGCAGCCTGGTGCGGCTGGCCAGCCAGGAGGTCGCCGTGGTCCTGCGCCGCGGCCGCCGCGCCAATGCACCGATCGTTGCCTCGATCGTCAATCCGGTCGGCGAGGTGCTGGCCTCGCCGGCGCTGCGCGCCACCCACCTGCCCACCCATGCCGTCACCGGCGGCGTGGCGCCGCACGAAGTGAAGGTGCGCCTGAACCTGCTGCAGCTGTTGCAGATGGCCTGAGCGCGGCGTGCTCAGGCGGCCTTCAGGCCGCCGAACAAGCTGGCGCCGCAGCAGCGCGGCTGGTAGCGGCCGACACGCTGCGCGATCTGCGCGATGTGCTCCGGCGTGGTGCCGCAGCAGCCGCCGGCGATGTTCAGGAAGCCCGACTTGGCGAACTCCTCGACCAGCGCACCGGTGATCTCCGGCGTCTCGTCGAAGCCGGTCTCGCTCATCGGGTTGGGCAAGCCGGCATTCGGGTAGCAGCTGATGAAGGTGTCGCCGGCCACCCGCGACAGCTCCTCGATGTAGGGCCGCATCAGCGTCGCGCCGAGCGCGCAGTTCAGGCCGATGGCGATCGGCTTCGCATGGCGCACGCTGTGCCAGAAGGCGCTGACGGTCTGGCCGGAGAGGATGCGGCCCGAGGCGTCGGTCACCGTGCCGGAGATGATCACCGGCAAACGCTCGCCGGCCTCCTCCATCAGCTCGTCGAGCGCGAAGATCGCCGCCTTGGCGTTGAGCGTGTCGAAGATGGTCTCGACGAGGAACAGGTCGGCGCCGCCTTCGAGCAGGCCCTCGGCCTGCTCGCGGTAGGCCGCGCGCAGTTCGTCGAAGCTGACGTTGCGCGCCGCCGGGTCGTTGACGTCCGGGCTGATGCTGGCGGTGCGCGGCGTGGGCCCGAGCGCGCCGGCGACGAAGCGCGGCTTGTCCGGCGTCGAGTACTTGTCGCAGGCGGCGCGCGCCAGCCGCGCGGCGGCCAGGTTCATCTCGCGCGCCAGCGGCGCCAGGCCGTAGTCTTCCTGCGCGACGCTGGTGGCGCCGAAGGTGTTGGTCTCGAGGATGTCGGCGCCGGCGGCGAGGTACTGTTCGTGGATCTGGCTGATCACGTCGGGGCGGGTGAACTGCAGCAGCTCGTTGTTGCCCTTCAGGTCCTTCGCATGGTCCTTGAAGCGCTCGCCGCGGTAGTCGGCCTCGCCGAGCTTGTAGCGCTGGATCATCGTGCCCATCGCTCCGTCGAGCACGACGATGCGCCGGGACAGGATCTCCGGCAACGTGGCGGCACGGGTGTAGGCAGGCGTGTTCATGGGCGCATTCTACGAAGGGGCCCTTGCCCTGACAGCCGCCCGGGTCGGGGCCCGGCGCCCGGCGTCAATGGATCGAGCTGGGCTGCGTTTCCTGGAACAGCGAGGCGCGGAACTCGATCGAGCGCGGCCCGTCGTCGTTGACCGCCCACAGCGCCAGCGCACGCGCCGACATCGGCTTGGCGTACAGGTAACCCTGCAGCACGTCGCAGCCGAGCGCGCGCAGCACCTGCGCCTGGCCTTCGGTCTCGACGCCCTCGGCCACCACCTTGCGGCCCAGTGCCTGGCCGAGCTTGACCACCGCGTCGACCACCGCGCGCGCATCGGCGCTGGTCTCGAGGTCGAGCACGAAGCTGCGGTCGATCTTCAGCTCCTCGGCGGGCAGCCGGCGCAGCATCGCGAAATTGCAATAGCCGGTGCCGAAGTCGTCGATCGACAGGTGCACGCCGACCGCGGCGAGCCGCTCGAAGATGGCGCGCGTGCCTTCGGCATCCTCCATCGCGGCCGACTCGGTGATCTCGCAGGTCAGCAGTTGCGGGTTGACCTGGTGGCGCTTGAGCGCCGCAGCGATGCGCTCGGCGAGGTCGGGCTGGCGCAGCTGGTGCACCGACAGGTTGATCGCCACGCGCATGCGCAGCCCCTCGTCGCGCCACGCCCGCGCCTGCCGGCAGGCTTCGTCGATCACCCACTGGCCGAGGATGCCGATCAGCCCGTGTCGCTCGGCGATCGGGATGAACACACCGGGGCTGACCATGCCGCGCTGCGGGTGGTGCCAGCGCAGCAGCGCCTCCGCCCCGGTGACTTCGCCGCTCGGGGCATGCACCTTGGGCTGGTAGTACAGCTCGAGCTGATTGCGCGCGACCGCCTGGCGCAGATCGCGCAGCAGTTCGCCCTGCTCGCGCGCGTCGCCGAGCATGCGCGGCTCGAAGAAGGCGAAGGTCGCGCCGCCGTTGCGCTTGGCGTAGCGGCAGGCCGCCTCGGCATTGGCCATTGCCGTGGACAAGGAGCCGTCGCGCGGGTAGAGCACCACGCCGATCGAGCCGGTCACCGGCACTGGCCGGCCTTCGATCTCGCAGGGTTCGGCCAGCGTGTCGAGCAGCCGCTGCGCCATCGCGGCGGCCTCGGCCCGGCCGGTCTCGGCACCGAGCAGCAGCACGAATTCGTCGCCACCGACGCGCGCCAGCATGCCCTGGGGTCCGACCACCTCGCGCAGCCGCGCCGCCAGCGTCTGCAGCAGCAGGTCGCCGACCCGACGGCCGAAGGAATCGTTGACCGGCTTGAAGTGATCCAGCGCAATGAACAGCACCGCCATCGGCAGCGGCTCCTGCGCGGCATGCCGGGCGACGGCGTCCAGGCGCGCCTCGAAGGAATGGCGGTTGGGCAATCGGGTGAGCGCGTCGGTACGCGTCGACTCCTCGATGCGCTCGATCGCCTGGCGCAGCGCCAGGCGCATGCGCGACTCCATGATCGACAGCGCCAGCAGGGTCAGCAGCAGCGCCGACGTGGCGGCCACCGCCAGCAGCGCCAGGGTAGTGTCGGACAGCCAGTTCATCTGGTTCAGCGAGACGGCGCCGGGGCTGACGCCGGCGCCGAGCGCGACCAGCCGGTGCGCGCCGACCAGGCTCAGCCCGGTCAGGGCCGCCGCGGCGCCACGCCAGCGCAGTTCGGCACTGCGCAGCCCCCCCACCAGCACGCCGGCCAGCGCCAGCAGCAGCGCGAGCGCGGCCACGGCCAGCAAGGGCAGCTCCGGCTGCCAGCGCAGCACCGGCGCCATGCGCATGTCGACCAGGTAGGCGATCGAGGAGCCGACGGCGGCCACGGCCAGCAGCAGCGAAGCCGCAGCCCGTCGCGGCCAGTGCGGCGCCCCGGTGAAGCCCAGGCGCAAGGCCACCGCGCCGGCCAGCAGGCCGGCGGCCCAGGCGGCGGCGCTCAGCACGCCGCCATAGCCGACGCTCAGGTGCAGCGGCCGGCCGGCCAGGGTGATGAAGTGGACGCAGCCCAGGCCCATCGCCAGGGACAGCGCAGCGCCGGCCAGCCACGCGGCGGCGCTGCGCCCGCTGGTACCGCCGACCCGGCGCACGAGGTCGAGCGCGACGTACGCCGCCAGGCCGCAGAGCGCCCAGGCGAGCAGGTCGAGCGCCGGCGAGAACTGCCAGGCAAGGGAGGGGGCGGGGTCCAAGGCGCGTGCGGGGTGATCCTGCCCGACCTTATCGGCAGATCGGCTCCTGGCTCAAGCCACGCCGCTGCGCGCAGCGTGAGGCGGATCACGCTGGAACCGAATGGGATCAGTGCACGAACCCGATGCCGCGCCGCTGCCGCGCCTCCGGCTTGACGCGGTGCTCTGCCTCAAGCTGCGAGAGGAACTCGTCGGGCTCGAAGCTTTCGCCGAGCACGTCGACCTGCCGCTTCACGGCAGCGAAGTCGCCCGGCGCCAGCAGGTCCATCACGCGCAGGCGCTTGCGCTGCTCGTCGGTGAGGCGGCCTGCGTCGCCGTCGAGCGCTTCGGCGACGAACATGCGCTCGCGCTGCTCACCGGTCAGCGGCTTGAACTGGATCTTGAAGGTGAAGCGGCGCAGCGCCGCCTCGTCGAGGTCCTGGAACAGGTTGGTGGTGCAGATGAAGATGCCGGCATAGCGCTCCATGCCCTGCAGCATCTCGTTGACCTCGCTGACCTCGTAGTTGCGCTCGGCCAGGCGGCGGCTGCGCAGGAAGCTGTCGGCCTCGTCGAGCAGCAGCACGGCCTGCTCGGATTCCGCCTCCTCGAACATCCTGGCCATGTTCTGCTCGGTCTCGCCCACGTACTTGCTGACCAGGTCACTGGCCTGGCGGATCATCAGCGGGCGCTGCAGTTCGTGCGCGATGTGCTCGGCCAGCGCTGTCTTGCCGGTGCCCGGCGGGCCGTAGAAGCACAGCGTGCCGAAACCCTTGCGACGCAGCGCCTCGACGATCTTCGGCACCTCGAAGCGCGATTCGGTGTGGACCAGCGACAGGTCGTACTGCGTCACCACGCGGCGCGCGCCGCGCTCCTGGCTGGCGTTGCCCAGCGCCTTGTCGGCATTGGTGAGCTGCCGCTCGATCAGCGCCTCGGCAGCGTCGGGGCCGCCATCGCTGGCCAGGCGCGCGAACTTGACCGCGGTGCGGATCTGCGCCGGCGTCAGGCCGCGGCGCTCGGCCAGACGCGCCGCGAAGGTCTCGCCGACCTCGACGCCAGCCAGCGCGCGCTGCACCAGCGCCTCGCGCGCGCCCGGCGGCGGGCTCTTCAGCTCGAGGTGGTACTGGAAACGGCGGCGGAACGCCAGATCGATCTGCTCGATGCGGTTGGTCACCCAGATCACCGGCACGGGGTTGGTCTCGAGGATCTGGTTGACCCAGGCCTTGCCGCTGACGCTGCCCGTGGGCGAGGCATCGCCGCTGTCCAGCCGCGCCATCAGCTGCGCGGCGTCGGTGGAGATCGGCGGGAACACGTCTTCCACCTCGTCGAACAGCAGCGCGACGTTGGCGCTGCCCTTGAGGAACACCTGGCTGATCTGCAGCGAGCGGTAGCGGTCGCGGCCGGACAGCGAGTTGCCGTCGCGGTCGGCGTACTCGACCTCGTAGAGTTCGAGCTCCGCCGCCTGCGCCGCCACCTTGGCCAGCTCGGTCTTGCCGGTGCCCGGCGGGCCGTAGAGCAGGATGTTGACGCCCGGCTCCTTGCGCGCCACCGCGTTGCGCAGCAGCGCGCTCATCATGCGGCAGTCGTCGCCGACGTAGTGGAAGTCGTCCGCGCTCAGATCGCTGCGCGTGGCCGGCCGGGTGAACACCGCCATCAGGTCGGACGGCCCCTGGTACTCGCGCATCAGCACCGGCGGCAGCTGCTCGCTGACCTTCATCAGGTCGGCCAGGTCGGTGATGTTGTGCTCGGAGATCAGGTTCTCGACCATGCCGATGCGCTCGAGCCGCGAGCCGGCACGCAGCGCCTCGGCCACGTCGGCCTCGTTGACACCGGCCACGCGGGCGATGGCCGCGTAGGCCTCCTGCGCATTGCTGACCTTGAACTCGACCAGCAGGCCACGAAGATCACGCTGGTAGCGCGCCAGCGTGCCGTACAGCAGCAGCGCACGTTCGGCCGGGTTGAGCTGCAGCAGGCCGGCCAGCGCGTCGATGTTCTTCTCGACCAGCGTCGATTCCTTCTTCAGGCTGCGCTCCAGCCAGTCGGCGGTGGCGCCGAGCACGGCCAGCAGGTCCTTCGGCGCGTCCTTGACGTACTCGTCGATGTAGAAGAACAGCGTACCTTCCTCGTACGGCCCGCGCCAGGCGCCGTGGCTCTCGATGAACTTGGCATCGGAGAGCGCCTCGTGGCCGCGCCACTGCTCGTTGGCGCGGCAGCGCAACTCCAGGAAGGTGCGCAGGCGCTGCAGCACCGAACCCGGCCAGACGAGATGCTTGCCGGTCAGCGAGAGCAGGCTGTTCCAGTCGCGCCGCGGGTTGAAGCGCGCAACGTTGCGCATCGTCAGCGAGAGCACGAAGTGCGAGCACATGCGGTCCAGCACCGGCGCGTCGGCGAGTCCGGGCGAAAGAATCGGCCGGCCTTCACCGGCGCTCCGGCTGTGCTTCACCATCGATCACCTCCTGGGGCGGGACCATCTTGGCCCACGCCGCGCCCCGGGGCAAGCCCCCGGCACACGGCGTGGCGGTCCCGACCATAACGCAGCCGGCGCGCCTGCGTCGACGGCGGCAACGCGGCGATCGTGGTGAAGCTCACGCGGCCGATGGCGGCCGCGAAACGGTCAGTGCAGCACGAGCGGCTGGGAGGACAGTTCGGCGAAGCGCTCGATGTACTCGTCCATCTCCTCCTCGGAAGGGCTGGACTCGATCAGCTCCTGCACGCCCTGCTTGAAGCGCTCGGCCAGCGCGCCCTGCAGGAAGATCTCCTTGCGCGCGAACTTGTCGACGATCTCGTAGCCGCCGCGGTTCACCGGCGCCGCGCCGCTGGCGTCCGGCACGTCGAACGAGACGACCGCGAAACTGTCCGAGTTGTAAAGCATCTGCATGGCGAGACTCTCCTGATCCGGCAGTTGCGTCCGCTGACGCAAAAATCAAGCCCACGCAGGAATCGGTCAGGGCAGCATCTCGCGCAGGCGCAGTTCGAGCCGGTCGTCCTCGCCGCTGCCCAGCGTGGCGCGCACCGGCAGGTGGTGGCGCGCCGGGTCCAGCCAGACCTCGACGCGCGTGTCGTGGGCCGAGCGCGGCTCGCGCAGCAGCTTCACCGTCTCGATGCGCTCGGAGAACAGCATCAAGGTCTCTGCGCCCTCGCTGCGGAAGGCCCACAGCGAGGCGTCGCCGCGCGCTCCCACCACCTGCAGCACGATGCGCTCGCCCTCGGCCAGGCGGGCGGGTTCCGCCGCCGCCACTGCGGCGAGCTGCACCATCCAGCTCAGCCGGTCCTGCACGCCGGGCTGCCAGGGCACCTCGTGCGAAGGGCCGGAGAAGCGGATGCGGCCGGCCTCGCGCTCGAAGTTGGCCGCGACCGCGGCGCGGCGCGCGCGCTGGTCGGTGAAACGCAGCGGCGCGAGGCCGTTCGCGTCGAGCGCGCCGCCGCTGACCTGCGTCAGGACGTTGACGCCGACCACCGAGCCCTGCAGACGCAGTTCGTAGCGATCGCCGTCGGGGCGCCAGAGCAGGTCACCGCTGCCGCTCAGGTGGCCGCGGCGCAGCTCGTAACGCAGCATGACGGGCGGCGGCAGCCGGGTCGGATACAGCGGTGGCGCGGCGGTCTCCGTGATCGCGCCCGCAGCGGAGGCCGCCGGCCCGCCCTCCACGGGCAGCGGCAAGGACAAGGTGTTCGCCGCCGGCAGCGGCTCGGGGCCCGGCTCCGTTGCGGCCGGCGCCTCGCGCACCTCGCCCCGCGCGGGCTCGGCGTTCGCCGGCGTGGCACGGCGTTCGGGCGGCGGCGCGGGCCGGGGCCGTGGAGCTGGCGCGGGCGTCGGCAGCCCGGCGACCTCGGGGGCAGCCGGCGCGGCCGGCGCCGCTGCGGCGATCGTTCGCACCTGCAGCGCCATCGCCGCCGCCGGCGCCTCGTGGCGGGCCGGCGCGAGCTCGACGCCGCCGATCAGCAGCCCGTGCGCGGCGAGTGCCGCCAGCGCCAGGGCGGCCAGCGCGCGGCGGCGGCGCGTGTCAGCCCCGGCCGCCAGCATCGACAATCGCCTCTTTCGCCAACCGCTTCCGTGCACACCGCATGAAACTTGCCACCTACCACGACGGATCACGCGACGGCCAGCTGGTCGTCGTCTCGCGCGATCTCTCGAGCGCGCACTATGCCAGCGGCATCGCGACGCGGCTGCAGCAGGTGCTGGACGACTGGAACTTCCTGTCGCCGCAGCTCGAGGACCTGTACCTCACGCTCAACCACGGCAAGGCGCGCCACGCCTTCGCCTTCGAGCCGGCCAAGTGCATGGCACCGCTGCCGCGCGCCTACCAGTGGGCCGACGGCTCGGCCTTCATCAACCACGTCGAGCTGGTGCGCCAGGCGCGCAGCGCCGCAGTGCCCGAGAGCTTCTACACCGACCCGCTGATGTACCAGGGCGGCAGCGACGACTTCCTCGGCCCGACGGACGACATCGTGGTGCCCGACGAAGCCTTCGGCATCGACTTCGAGGCCGAGCTCGCGGTGGTCACCGGTGACGTGCCGATGGGCAGCGGCGCAGACGCGGCGCTGGAAGGCATCCGCCTGCTGATGCTGGCCAACGACGTCTCGCTGCGCAACCTGATCCCCGACGAGCTGGCCAAGGGCTTCGGCTTCTTCCAGAGCAAGCCGGCCACCGCCTTCAGCCCGGTGGCAGTGACGCCCGACGAACTCGGCGGCGCCTGGCGCGGCGGGCGGGTGCACCTGAACCTGGAGTCGGTGTGGAACGGCAAGCGGGTCGGCCTGTGCGACGCCGGCGACGAGATGACCTTCCACTTCGGCCAGCTGATCGCGCACATCTGCAGGACGCGCAACGTGCGCGCCGGCAGCATCGTCGGCAGCGGCACGGTGAGCAACAAGGACTGGTCGCGCGGCTACAGCTGCATCGCCGAGAAGCGTGCCATCGAGACCATCGAGTCGGGCGCGCCGAAGACCGGGTTCATGCGCTACGGCGACACCATCCACATCGAGATGAAGGGCACGGACGGCGCCAGCGTGTTCGGGGCGATCGAGCAGAAGGTGGCGCCGCTGGCGGCCTGAGCGCCCGGCCTCACGCGTCGTAGATCTGATCGAGCGACTCGAAGCCCTTGACCTCGATCGGGTTGCCCGACGGGTCGCGGAAGAACATCGTCCACTGCTCGCCGGGCTGGCCCTTGAAGCGCAGTTGCGGCTCGAGCACGAAGTCGGTGCCGGCGGCGCGCAGGCGATCGGCCAGCAGCTGCCAGTCGGCGCGCGGCAGCACCAGGCCGAGGTGCGGCATCGGCACCAGCTTGTCGCCGACGCGGCCGGTGTTCGTGGTGGCGAAGGGCTCGCCCAGGTGCAGCGAGATCTGGTGGCCGAAGAAGTCGAAGTCGATCCAGGTCGCGGTGCTGCGCCCCTCGCGGCAGCCGAGCACGCCGCCGTAGAAGCGGCGCGCCGCGTCGAGGTCGGTCACGTGATAGGCGAGGTGGAAGAGGGCTTTCATGGTCGTGGCATCGTAGCGGGATGAGTCAAGAGCTGCCGCGCACCTTCAAGGTCGTCACCATCTGGCTGCTGGTCGGCCTGGCCCTGTTCCTGGGCGTGCAGTGGTGGCAGCACCGCGCCGGGCAGGCGCGCTTCAGCGCCGCCGGCGAGGTGATCGAGATCCGCCGTGGCCCCGACGGCCACTACCACTGGCCGGGCACGATCGAGGGCCGTGCGGTCGACTTCCTGATCGACACCGGCGCGACCGGCACCGCCATCCCCACCACGCTGGCCCGCGAGCTGGGCCTGCGCGCCATCGACACCGTGCAGTCGAGCACCGCCGGCGGCGTGGTCACCGGCGAGGTGGTGCGCGCCGACATCGAGTTGCGCGGCGGCGTGCGTGCGCAACGGCTGCCGGTGGTGGCGCTGCACGGGCTGCAGGATCGCCCGCTGCTCGGCATGGACGTGCTGTCGCGGCTGCAGTGGCAGCAGAGCGACGGCGTGCTGCGCATCGACCTGCGCTCGGTCGCGGCCCGCTAAGCTGCCGGCCATGCCACGGCTGCGCCTGATCCGCCCTGCCTTCGCGGCCACCCTCGCGATCGTCGTGGCGCTGCTGCCGCTGGCGGCGCAGGCGCAGGCCGACTGTCCGCCGCCGCCAGCGCCGCCCGATGCGCAGGCGCTGGCGGCGGCTCAGCGCGACGCGCGCGACCGCGGTTTCCTCTGGCGGCTGCAGAAGGACGGCCGCATCTCCTGGCTGTACGGCACGGTCCACATGGGCCGGCTGGACTGGGTGTTCCCTGGCCCGCAGGTGCGCCAGGCCTTCGACGCCAGCCAGACGCTCGCCCTCGAACTCGACCTGACCGACCCGGACACGCAGCGCCGCGTGGCCGCCGGCAGCGCGGCCAGGCCGGCCGACGCGCTGCCGGCACCGCTGCAGCAGCGGCTGAACCGGCGCGCGCAGGCCGAGTGCGCCGCCGTGGAGCCGCTCGCCCGACTGAAGCCGGAACTGCAGATCGCCACGCTGTCGATGCTTGCCGGCCGCCGGCTGGGCCTGGAGCCTGGCTACGGCATCGACATGGCGCTGGCCGGCATGGCCCGGCGCGACGGCAAGACGGTGGCCGCGCTGGAGAGCGTCGACGAGCAGCTGAAGGCGCTGGCCGGCGGCTCGCGCGCCGAGGTCACCGAACTCGTGGCCAGCACGCTCGACGAACTGGACGGCGGCCGCGCGCAGAAGATGCTGGGTCACATCGTGCAGACCTGGGCCAGCGGCGACCACGCGCGGCTGGCGCGCTACGCCGAGTGGTGCGAGTGCCAGCGCACCGCGGCCGAGGCCACCGCCATGCGCCGGCTGCTCGAAGGCCGCAACCCGGCCATGGCCGCGCGCATCGACCACCTCCACCGCGCCGGAGCGCGCGTGTTCGCCGCGGTCGGCAGCCTGCACCTGATCGGCCCGCGCGGGCTGCCGACGCTGCTGGCGCAGCGCGGCTACCGCGTCGAGCGCATCGCCCTGGAGACACCCATGCCCGACATCCTCGCCCTGTGGGACTTCGACGATCCGGCCGCCAGCGAGGCGCGCTTCCGTGCCGCGCTGGACGATGTGGCGGCGCCGCCGACGCACGATGCCGCCTTGTCGCTGCGCACGCAGATCGCCCGCACGATGAGCCTGCGCCGCCGCTTCGACGAGGCGCACCGGCTGCTCGACGCGGTCGACGCCGAGCTGCCCGGCGCCGGGCCCGAGCCGCGCGTGCGCACGCTGCTCGAGCGCGGCCGAACCTGGCGCTCTGCGCGCGAGCCGGCCAGGGCACGGCCGCTGTTCCTGCAGGCCGAGCAGCTGGCGCGCAGTGCGAAGCTGGAGTACCTGCATGTCGATGCGCTGCACATGGCCGCACTGCTCGAGACCGACCCGCACACCCAGCTGGAGGCCAACCAGCGTGCACTGGCCGCTGCCCGCGCCGCGGGCGATCCGCAGGCGCGGCGCTGGGAGGCCTCGCTGACCCACAACATCGGCTGGAGCCTGCACGAGGCCGGCCGCCACGAGGAGGCGCTGGCCAGCTTCCGCGACGCGCTGGCAGCGCGCCAGCGCGACAGCGCCAGGCCGGAGCGCGTGCGCGAGGCGCACTGGATGATCGCCTTCGAGCTGCGCGCGCTGCACCGCCACGACGAGGCGCTGGCGGTGCTGCGCAGCCTGGAGGGCGAACTCGCCGCCGCAGGCGCCGCCGACGGCTTCGTGCCCGAGGAGATCGCCGAGAACCTGCTCGCCCTGGGCCGCGCCGCGGAGGCGAAGCCCTACTTCGCGCAGGCCCACGCGCAGCTGTCGCGCATCGAGACGGTGGAGCGGCCGGACGATGCCCGCCTGGCGCGCCTGCTGGCGCTTTCACGCTGACGCACCGCCATGCCGCGCGCACAATCGGCATCACCCAGAACAACCACCGAGGAGACCTCCCCATGGCCGACGCCGCATTCGCCAAGCTCGTTCCCGGATTCGACTTCCTTCAGGGCCTGGTGAAGAACGCCGGCTCCGCGCTGCCGAACATCGGCCAGTGGGTGGCGCCGACGCTGAACCCCGAGGAGCTGGAGAAGCGCATCGAGGAGTTGCGCACGGTGCAGTTCTGGCTCGAGCAGAACGCACGCATGCTCGGCGCCACCATCCAGGCGCTGGAGGTGCAGCGCATGACGCTGTCGACGCTGAAGACCATGAACGTGCAGATGGACGACCTGCGCGAGTCGATGATGCTGCGCGTTCCCGAGACGGCGGCAGCCAAGGCCGCCGAGCCGGCGCCGGCCGCGGCCAAGCAAGCGAAGCCGGCGCGCAAGGCCTCCGCGACGAAGGGCGATGCGGCGGCCGAGATGGCCCAGGCCGTCGACCCGATGCAGTGGTGGGGCGCGCTGACCAAGCAGTTCACCCAGCTCGCCGCCACCGCGATGAAGGACAGCACGACGGACGCGGCGAAGAACCTCGCCGGCGCCATGGTCAAGCAGAGCTTCGACGCCGCCGGGCAGACGCTGAAGAAGGCCGCCTCGGTGCCCGGCGCGGTGGCGCGCGGTGCCGGCGCGGCGGCGCGCACGGCCACCCGCAACGCCACCCGCAAGTCGATCTCGAAGAAGAAGGGCGCGCCCTGATGAAGCCGTTCCTGCAGGCCCACGCCACCCATCCGGACTGGCGCCTCGCGCTGGCGATGGTGCAGCCGCAGCTCGAGGCGCAGCGCCGCGAGCGCGCGCCCTTCGAGCCGACGCTGGGCTGGGTCTACCTGAGCGACCACCATGCCGGCGGTGCCGAGGCGCTGCTGGCCGAACTGCAGCGCCACTGGCCGGGCGTGGCCTGGGCCGGCGCGGTGGGCATCGGCGTGGCGGCCAGCGGCGTCGAGTACTTCGACGAACCCGGCCTGTCGGTGATGCTCGGCGAGCTGCCGCGCGAGGCCTTCCGCGTCTTCTCCGGCGCGCGTCCGCTGGGCAGCTTCGCAGCGCACACCGCGCAGGTGCATGCCGACCCGGCCACCCCCGACCTGGCCGAGCTGATCACCGACATGGCCGACCGCACTGCCACCGGCTACCTGTTCGGCGGCCTGGCCTCGGCACGCACGCGCACGCTGCACATCGCCGACGCGGTGCTGCAGGGCGGCCTGTCCGGCGTCGCCTTCGGCAGCGGCGTCGGCCTGGTCTCGCGCGTCACCCAGGGCTGCCAACCGGTCGGCCGGCCGCGCACGGTGACCGAATCGAGCGGCAACGTCATCACCACGCTGGACGGCGAGCCGGCGCTCGACTGCCTGCTCGCCGACCTCGGCCTGGCCGGCCGCGAGCCACGCGAGGCGCTGCCGCAGATCCGCCAGACGCTGGTCGGGCTGTCCGACCCGGCGGACGCCGGTCATGACGCAGGCACCGCGCGGCGTGGCGCCTTCGGCCCCGACACGCGGGTGCGCCACCTGATCGGCCTGGACCCGGCGCGGCGCGGCGTCGCCATCGGCGACACCGCACCCGAAGGCCTCGAACTCGCCTTCTGCCAGCGCAACACCGAGGCGGCGCGGCGCGACCTGGTGCGCATCTGCGCCGAGATCCGCGAGGAGCTGGCGCCGCAGGAAGAGCCGGTGCCGGCCTTGCCGGGCGCGGCACCGGAGCGGCCCGCCACGGGCATCGCCGGTGCCATCTACGTCAGCTGCTCGGGCCGCGGCGGGCCACATTTCGGCGGCCCCTCGGCCGAGCTGCAGATCGTTCGCCGCGCGCTGGGCGAGGTGCCGCTGGCCGGCTTCTTCGCCGCCGGCGAGATCGCCCGCCACCACCTGTACGGCTACACCGGCGTGCTCACCGTCTTCCGCGCCTGAGGCATTGCCACCCTCGGCGCAAAGAAGCTTCGACCCGGCATCACTCGCCACGGCGTTACAGTGAGCGGCTGCAGGCCTTGCCGACGGCCTGCCGGAGATTCGCCGTGAACGCCCCTTCCCTGTTCGAGATGGCCACCGTGCCGGGCGATGCCAACGTCCGCGTCAGCCGCTCCGCGCGGCGCGCCGAGGTGGTGGCCGAACTCTCCGCCGTGTTGCCCGCGCACGCGCTGCTGTGGCACACCGAGGACACCCTGCCCTACGAGTGCGACGGCCTGACCGCCTACCGCGAGCAGCCGCTGGCCGTCGCCCTGCCCGAGACGGAGGATCAGGTCGCTGCCGTGCTGCGCACCTGCCATCGCCTGAACGTGCCGGTGGTCGCGCGCGGCGCCGGCACCGGCCTGTCGGGCGGCGCGCTGCCGCACAAGCTGGGCGTGACGATGAGCCTGGCCAAGTTCAACAGGATCCTCTCGATCGACCCGCTGTCGCGCACGGCGCGCGTGCAGTGCGGCGTGCGCAACCTGGCGATCAGCGAGGCCGCCGCGCCGCACGGCCTGTACTACGCACCGGATCCGTCGAGCCAGATCGCCTGCACGATCGGCGGCAACGTGGCCGAGAACTCCGGCGGCGTGCACTGCCTGAAGTACGGCCTGACGGTGCACAACGTGCTGCGCGTGCGCGGCTTCACCATCGAGGGCGAGGCGGTCGAGTTCGGCTCCGAGGCACTCGACGCCGCCGGTCTCGACCTGATGGGCGTGCTGGTCGGCAGCGAGGGCATGCTGGCCGTGACCACCGAGGTCACCGTCAAGCTGGTGCCCAAGCCCCAAATGGCGCGCTGCATCATGGCCAGCTTCGACGACATGAAGAAGGCCGGCGACGCGGTGGCCAGCGTCATCGCTGCCGGCATCATCCCGGCCGGGCTGGAGATGATGGACAAGCCGATGACGGCGGCCGTCGAGGACTACGTGCACGCCGGCTACGACCTGGAAGCCGAAGCCATCCTGCTGTGCGAGAGCGACGGCACGCCGGAGGAAGTCGAGGAAGAAATCGGCCGCATGGTCGCGGTGCTGCAGCGCTGCGGCGCGACGGCGGTCTCGGTCAGCGAGGACGAGGCGCAGCGGCTGCGCTTCTGGAGCGGGCGCAAGAACGCCTTCCCCGCCTCCGGCCGCATCAGCCCCGACTACATGTGCATGGACTCGACCATCCCGCGCAATCGCCTGGCCGACATCCTGCTGGCCATCCAGGCGATGGAGAAGAAGTACGGCCTGCGCTGCGCCAACGTCTTCCATGCCGGCGACGGCAACCTGCACCCGCTGATCCTGTTCGATGCCAACGACCCCGACCAGATGCACCGCTGCGAGCAGTTCGGCGCCGACATCCTCGAGACCAGCGTGCGCATGGGCGGCACGGTGACCGGCGAGCACGGCGTCGGCGTCGAGAAGCTCAGCTCGATGTGCGTGCAGTTCGCGCCGGCCGAGCGCGAGCAGATGTTCGCGCTCAAGCGCGCCTTCGACCCGAAGGAATTGCTCAACCCCGGCAAGGTGATCCCGACGCTGCAGCGCTGCGCCGAGTACGGAAAGATGCACGTCTCGCGCGGCCTGCTTCCGTTTGCCGACATCCCGCGCTTCTGAACCCATGTCGATCAACGATCCCGCGTTGCAGATGCTGATCGACCGCGTGCTCAGCGCGCAGTCGGCCAACGCCCAGCTGTGCATCCAGGGCGGCGGCAGCAAGGCCTTCTATGGCGAGCCGCCGGCCGGCGATGTGCTCGACACCCGCGTGCTCGAGGGCATCTCCAGCTACGAGCCGACCGAGCTGGTGGTGACCGCGCGCTGCGGCACGCACCTCGCCGAGCTGGAGGCAACGCTCGCCGAGCAGGGCCAGTGCCTGCCCTTCGAGCCGCCTCATTTCGGCGCCGGCGCCACCGTCGGCGGCATGGTCGCCGCCGGCCTGTCGGGCCCGTCGCGTGCGGCGGTCGGTGCGGTGCGCGACTACGTGCTCGGCGCCACGCTGCTCAACGGCCGTGGCGAAGTGCTCAGCTTCGGCGGCCAGGTGATGAAGAACGTGGCGGGCTACGACGTCTCGCGCCTGCTCGCCGGCTCGATGGGCACGCTGGGCGTGATCCTCGAGGTCTCGCTGAAGGTGCTGCCGGTGGCACCGGCCACCGCGACGCTGCGCTTCGCCATGGACGAGGCGCAGGCGATCCGCCAGCTCAATGAGTGGGGCGGCCAGCCGCTGCCGATCACCGCCAGCGCGTGGTGGGACGGCACGCTGCTGCTGCGCCTGCGTGGCGCGCTGGCGGCGGTGCAGTCGGCCATCACCGGGCTGGGCGGCGAGCTGATCGAGCCGGCCCACGCCACGCCGTTCTGGAACGGCCTGCGCCACCACCACGACGAGTTCTTCACCAAGGCCGCCGCGGCGGTGGACGGTGGCGCGCGCCTGTGGCGCCTGTCGGTGCCGCCGACCACGTCGCCGCTGGGCCTGCCCGGCGAGCAGTTGGTCGAATGGGGCGGTGCGCAGCGCTGGGTGTGCTGTGCGGCACCGGCTTCGCTGGTGCGCGATGCGGCCGCGAAGGCCGGCGGCCACGCCACGCTGTTCCGGTCCAGGGACAAGTCGGCTGGAGCCTTCGCGCCACTGAAGGCGCCGCTGGACCGCCTCCACCGCGAGCTGAAGAAGTCCTTCGATCCGAACGGGGTGTTCAACCCGGGCCGGATGTACCCGGGGCTGTGAGGCCGCCGCTGCCGACACGATGCAAGCGCTGAAGGGCCTCGCCTACCTGCTGCTCGCCCAGTCCGCCGGCGAGGCGCTGGCGCGGCTCGCCGGGCTGCCGCTGCCCGGCCCGGTGCTGGGCCTGCTGATCCTGCTCGTCGCGCTGAACTGGGAAGCGGTGCGCGCACCGGTCGGCGCGGCGGCCGACGTGCTGCTCGCCCACCTCTCGCTGCTGTTCGTTCCGGTCGGCGTGGGCGTGATGACGCATGTCGGCCTGATCACGCAGCACGGCGCGCGCATGCTGGTGGTGATCGTCGTCTCCACCGGGGTCGGCCTGGCGGTCACGGCGCTGGTGCTGCGCGCGTTGCTGCGCGCCCGGAGCTGACCCGCGATGCACAGCTTCGTCGAACTCTGGGTCTACCTGTCGGCCACGCCGCTCTTCGGGCTGACTGCGACGCTGGCGACCTACGTGCTCGCGCAGAGCGTCTACGAGCGCGTCGGCCACGCGCCCTGGGCCAACCCGGTGCTGTGGACGGTGCTGATCCTGGCGCTGCTGCTGACGGTGAGCGGCACCGCCTACCCGACCTACTTTGCCGGCGCGCAGTTCATCCACTTCCTGCTCGGGCCGGCGGTGGTGGCGCTGGCCTGGCCGCTGTGGCAGCGCCGCGCCGAGCTGCGTGCGCGCGCCGTCGCAGTGCTGGCTGCGGCGCTGGCCGGCGGTGCCGCGGCGGCGGGCGCGGCGGTCGGCCTCGGCTGGGCGCTCGGCCTGCCTGACGCGGTGCTGCGCTCGCTGGCGCCGAAGTCGGTCACCGCACCGGTGGCGATGGGCATCGCCGAGCAGCTCGGCGGCATTCCGGCGCTGGCCGCCGCCTTCGCGGTGGTCACCGGGCTGGTCGGCGCGGTCAGCGGCAAGTACCTGTTCGATGCGCTGCGCATCACCGAGCCCGAGGTGCGCGGCTTCGCGCTGGGCACGGTGTCGCACGGCATCGGCGCCGCACGGGCCCTGCAGGTGCACCCCGACGCCGGCGCCTACGCCGGCCTCGCGCTGGGCGTGCAGGTGGTGCTGGCCGCGCTGCTGATGCCGCTGCTGGCGCGGCTGTTCTGACCCTCGCGCCGAACTCAACGCTTCCCGAGACCTCTTCATGCAGACCACGCTGGCACCCGAGTTCAAAGGCACGCGCGACGGCGAGGCGGCCGAGGCCATCCTGCGCAAGTGCGTGCACTGCGGCTTCTGCACCGCCACCTGCCCGACCTACCAGCTGCTCGGCGACGAGCTCGACAGCCCGCGCGGCCGCATCTACCTGATCAAGCAGGTGCTGGAAGGCAAGCCGGTGACGCGCAGCACGCAGCAGCACCTGGACCGCTGCCTGACCTGCCGCAACTGCGAGAGCACCTGCCCCTCGGGCGTGCAGTACGGCCACCTGGTCGAGATCGGCCGCAAGGTGGTGGAAGAGCGTGTCGAGCGCCCGGCCGGCGAGCGCGCCGTGCGCTGGCTGCTCAAGGAAGGCCTGCCCTCGCCGCTGTTCGGCCCGGCGATGAAGCTCGGCCAACTGGTGCGCCCGCTGCTGCCCGCCTCGCTGCAGAACAAGGTTCCGGCCCGCGCGCCAGCCAACGCGCACCGCTGGCCGACGCGCGAGCATGGGCGCAAGGTGCTGATGCTGATGGGCTGCGTGCAGCCGGCGATGATGCCGAACATCAACAGCGCCACCGCGCGTGTGCTCGACGCCGCCGGCATCCAGACCCTGGTGGCCGACGGCGCCGGCTGCTGCGGCGCGATCCGCACCCACCTGAACGACAGCGAAGGCGGCCTGGCCGACATGCGCCGCAACATCGACGCCTGGTGGCCGCTGGTCTCGGCGGGCAAGGTCGAGGCGATCGTGATGAACGCCTCCGGCTGCGGCGCGCAGGTCAAGGACTACGCCCATGCGCTGGCCCACGACCCGGCCTACGCCGAGCGCGCGACACGCATCGTCGAGCTGACGAAGGACCTCAGCGAACTGCTGCCCGAGCTGGTGCCGACGCTGAAGACCAGGCTGCGCGCCAAGGGCGCGCGCAAGCTCGCCTACCACCCGCCGTGCACGCTGCAGCACGGCCAGCAGCTGCGCGGCGGTGTCGAGACGCAGCTCGCCGCATTGGGCTTCGACATCCGGGTGGCCGGCAGCGAGTCGCACCTGTGCTGCGGGTCCGCGGGCACCTACTCCGTCTTGCAGCCCGAGCTGGCCTATCAGTTGCGCGACCGCAAGCTCGGCCACCTGGCGCCGCTGCAGGCCGAGGTGATCGTCTCGGCCAACATCGGCTGCATCCAGCATCTGGCCACGGGAACCTCGACGCCGGTGCGCCACTGGGTGGAAGTGCTCGACGACGCGCTCGGCTGAAGTGCATCGGTTGATGCATTTGTTCACGGCTTGGCCCGGCCGCTTAAGGCGCCGCTAACCCGGGTTAACGAGCATCGGCTCCATCGCTGAAGCTGCCTTTGCCGGCAGCGCGAGGAGCCCGAATGTCTCTTGCCCTGTCGTGTGCCGGCCCCACGCCCGCCGCCTCGCCGTCTCTGCGCGTGCATGGCGCCGATGACAGCGAGCGCGCCGAGGTCGAACAGTTCATCCGCTCGGTCTACGCCGAACGCTTCGGCGCCCGCGTGCACCGCTTCACCCCCTGCCTGGTCAGCCTGCGTGATGGCGACGGCCGCATCGTCGCCGCCGCCGGCTACCGCTTCGCCGCCGGCGCACCGCTGTTCCTCGAGCGCTACCTCGACGAGCCGATCGAGGCGGCGCTGGCGCACCGGGCGGGCGCAGCGCCGTCGCGCGAGGGCATCGTCGAGGTCGGCCACCTTGCCTCCGTGCGCGCCGGCGAAGGCCGCCGGCTGATCCTCGCGCTCGGCCCGCATCTCGCGGCGCTCGGTGGGCACTGGGTGGTCAGCACGCTGACCGAAGAGCTGCGCCACCTGTTCGTGCGCATCGGCGTGACGCCGCTGGCGCTCGGCCTGGCCGATCCGGCGCGGCTGGGCGACGACGCCGCCGACTGGGGCCGCTACTACGAGCACCAGCCGGTGGTGCTGGCCGGCCACCTGCCGCTGGCGCTGCGCATCCTGGCGCGCCGGCAGCGCGGGAGCACGGCATGAGCGTCGACCTGTGCGACAGCCTGCTCGCTCACGACGGCATCGCCATCGAGGCCGGTGAACGGCACTGGGACTTCGCCGAGCTGCGCTCGCAGGTGAGCACGCTCAGCGCGCATCTGAAGGCACAGCAGGTGCGCGTGCTCGCCACGCTGATGGACAACGGCGCGCCGTGGATCGTCGCCGACCTGGCCGCGCTGGCCGCCGGCGTGGTGCACCTGCCGCTGCCCGGCTTCTTCACGCCGCAGCAGATCGGCCACGCGCTGCAGGCGGCCGGTGCCGATGCGCTGCTCGCGGTTTCGCAGGCCGCACCGGCCTTCGCGCCCGCGCGTGCCGAGCCGATCACGGTGGCCGGCGAATCGTTCGCCTGGCTGCGCCTGCCCGGCCGCGCGGTGGCGATGCCTGCGGGCACGATCAAGATCACCTTCACCTCGGGCACGACGGGCACGCCCAAGGGCGTGTGCCTCGGTCGCGAGTCGATCGGTCGTGTGGCCGATGGGCTGGCGCAGGCGCTCGCGCCGCTGGCCATCCGGCGCCACCTCAGTGCGCTGCCCTTCGCGGTGCTGCTGGAGAACGTCGCCGGCGTGCTGGCGCCGTTGTCGCAGGGCGCCACCTGCATCGCAGCGCCGCTGGCCTCGCTGGGGCTGACAGGCTCGTCGGGCTTCGACCCGGCGCGTTTGCACGCCACCGTGATGGCGACGCAGCCGCACAGCCTGATCCTGCTGCCGCAGATGCTGCGCGCCTGGGCGGCCTGGCTGCAGGCCACCGGAGCGCGCGCACCCGCTTCGCTGAAGATCGTCGCGGTCGGCGGCGCGGCGGTGGGCGCCAAGCTGATCGCCGCGGCGCAGGCCGTCGGCATTCCGGCCTGCGAGGGCTACGGCCTGTCCGAAGGCGGCTCGGTGCAGACGCTCAACCTGCCCGGCGCGCAGCGCCCCGGTTCGGCCGGCCGCGCCCTGCCGCATGCACGCCTGCGGATTGCCGCCGATGGCGAGATCGAGGTCGCCGGCAGCCTGTTCATCGGCTACCTCGGGGACAGTGCCGCGGCGCCCGACTGGTGGCGCAGCGGCGATCTCGGCGAGATCGATGCCGACGGCTACCTGCACGTGCGCGGCCGCCGCAAGCAGGTGCTGATCAGCGCCTTCGGCCGCAACGTCAGCCCGGAGTGGGTGGAGACGGCGCTGCGCAGCGAGCCGGAGATCGCCCAGGCGGTGGTGTTCGGCGAGGCGCAGCCGGCGCTGTCGGCGGTGCTGTGGCCGACCCGTTCCGACCTGACGGATGCAGCGCTGCAGGCCGCCGTGGACCGCGCCAACGCCACCCTGCCCGACTACGCCCGCGTTGCACGCTGGTGCCGCGCCACGGCGGCCTTCAACGCCGAAACCGGCCTGGCCACCGCCAACGGCCGGCCGCAGCGCGCTGCCATCGAACAACGGCATGCGTTGGCCCTGGGCCTGGTCGCATCCGACGACATCGGAGAACCCATGAATCACGAACCCTTCTTCCAGCAACTGGTGCGCGAGACCGCGGCCGCACGCAGCGAGATGGTCACCGCGCCGATCATCCAGGGCTGCCTGCAGGGCCGCGTCTCGCTGCCGAGCTACGTCGCCTTCCTCACCGAGGCCTACCACCACGTGCGCCACACGGTGCCGCTGCTGCAGGCCTGCAAGGCTGCGCTGCCGCCGCATCACGCGCAGTGGCTCGACGCCGCGATGGACGAGTACATCGACGAGGAAGCCGGCCACGACGAGTGGATCCTCGACGACATCGCCGCCTGCGGTGCCGACGCGCAGGCGGTGCGCCACGGCCCGCCCGGCCACGCCACCGAAGTGATGGTGGCCTATGCCTACGACCTGATCGCGCGCCGCAACCCGCTGGGCTTCTTCGGCATGGTGCACGTGCTCGAAGGCACCAGCGTGGCGCTGGCGCTGCAGGCAGCCGACCAGATCCAGGCCCACCTGCAACTGCCCGACCGTGCCTTCAGCTACCTGCGCTCGCACGGCACGCTGGACCAGCAGCACACCGCGCATTTCGCCGAGCTGATGGACCAGATCGACGCGCCAGAAGACCGCGCCGCCATCGTGCACGCCGCGCGCGCCTTCTACCGCCTCTACGGCGACGTGTTCCGCGGCCTGCCGCTGCCGCAGCCCGAGGAGGCGCTGGCATGAAGATCGATCAGGCGCGCGTGCTGCTGACCGGCGCCACCGGCGGCATCGGCCAGGCGATCGCGAAAGAGCTGCTCGCGCGTGGCGCCGCCGTGCTGCTATCCGGTCGCTCGCCGGCCAAGCTGGCCGCGCTCGCACGCCAGCTCGGCGGCCCGTCCAGCCTGCCCGAGCGCATCCACTGGCACGCCGCCGACCTCGACGACCCGGCCGCCCTCGCAGCGCTGCGTGATGCCGCCGCCGAGTGGCGCACCAACGTGCTCATCAACAACGCCGGCACACCGAGCTTCGGCCGCTTCGAGTCCTTCGGCGCCGAGCACATGGAGCAGGTGCTGCGCACCAACCTGCTCGCGCCGATGCGCCTGACGCAGGCCTTGCTGCCCGCGCTGCGCCGCCAGCCGCGCGCGCAGGTCATCCAGGTCGGCTCGGCGCTCGGCCGCATCGGCCTGCCCGGCTACAGCGTCTACAGCGCCAGCAAGTTCGGCCTGCGCGGCTTCGCCGAGGCGCTGCGCCGCGAGCTGCGCGGCAGCACGGTGCGCGTGCAGTACCTCGGCCCACGCAGCACCCGCACCGGCTTCAACGACGCGCGCGTCGACGCCTACAACCGCGCCACCGGCACGGCGGTCGACACGCCCGAGAGCGTGGCCCTCGCACTGGTCGCGCTGATCGAGAGCGAGGCCGCCGAACGCTTCCTCGGCATGCCCGAGAAGCTGGCCGTGCGCCTGAACGGCGCCGTGCCGCAGTGGCTGGACGGCGCCTTCGACAAGCACCGCGCCAGCCTGAACCCGATTCCCCTGGAGACACCGACATGAACAAGACCCGCTTCGCCCTCACTGCCTTCTTCACCAGCGTCTGCGCCACCCTCGCCTTCGCGCCGCTGGCCCATGCCGGCAGCGTCGAGGACGACGTCGTGCAACTGCAGCACGACTGGGAAGTGATCCGCTACCAGACGCCGGCCGCCGAGCGCGAGAAGCGCTTCGAGGCGCTGGCCGCCAAGGCGCACCAGATCGCCGAAGCGCAGCCGGCACGCGCCGAGCCGCTGGTGTGGGAAGGCATCATCGTCAGCTCCTGGGCGGGCGAGAAGGGCGGGCTGGGGGCGCTCGGCCTGGTCAAGCGTGCCAAGGTGATCTACGAGAACGCGATCAAGATCGACGGCAAGGCGCTCGACGGCTCGGCCTACAACAGCCTGGGCGTGCTGTACTACAAGGTGCCCGGCTGGCCGGTGGCTTTCGGCGACAAGGGGCGCGCGAAGGAACTGCTCGAGCAGGCGCTGGCGCTGAACCCCAAGGGCATCGACCCGAACTTCTTCTACGGCGAGTACCTGCTCGAGACCGGCAATGCGGCCGAGGCCGTGACCTACCTCGAGCGTGCGCTGCAGGCGCCGCCGCGGCCGGGCCGCCAGGTGGCCGACACCGGCCGCCGCGAGGAAGTGCGCGTGCTGCTCGAGAAGGCCAAGGCGGCGCGCTGAGCCGCCTTCAGAACCCGACCCTCAGAACCCGACGGTGACGCGCATGCCGCGGCCGCCGCCGCGCCGCGCGAAGCGCACGTTCATGCCGTGCAGCGCAGCGATGCGCTGCACGATCGACAGGCCCAGGCCGCTGCCGAT
>NZ_CALRZC010000124.1:0-23916 GCF_943372545.1 Variovorax sp. YR752
GGTGATGACGATGTCGCGCAGGTGGCGCGGAATCGTCACGTGGCCGTAGCTCCAGACGATGCTGCTCTTCAGGCCGTCCTTGTTGTCGTGGGTGGCGCGCAGCATCATCAGCAGCCGCGCATCGGGCAGCGCATGCGACATGGCGACGAAGTTGTACTGCCCGCCGACGCCGCTGACAACCTGGCCGGACTCGAGCGCGTCGCTCGCCGCTGCGCCCAGCAGCGTGACGATCATCGTGGTGTTCATGAAGCGCGCCTTGCGCCGCTGCGCGCGCTTGAGGTCGCCCTGTCCGCCGTTCTCCGAGTAGAGCTGGTTGATGAAGTCGATGCGCGTCATGTCGATCTTCGCCAGCTCCTGCGGCGGCATGGTGCGCAGCCGCTCATAGAAGTCACGCGGGCCGAGGAAGAAGCCGCCGGTCATGAAGATGCCATGGCGCAGGCGGCTGCCGAGCATGGCCTGGCCGATGCGTTCGAGGTTGGCGTCGCCGATCAGGTCGTTGGGCAGCGCCGTGCCGTCGCAGACCAGTTGCCCGCCTTCGAGGCGGACCTCCTCGCGCAGGACGCCCCAGTGCGTCAGGAAGGCGAGGTCGGTGGCGTCCAGCGGCGAGCGGATGCGGCCGCGGCGCAGCAGCGCCTTGAGGGTGTCGGTCGTGACCACCTCGTCGATCTCGCCGTCGTTGAGGAGTTGCTGCAGCGTCGCGTCGCCGAACACCTCGCGGCGGATGATGCCGGCCTCGATCAGCTTGAGGAAGCCGTTGACGAACATCTCCGAGCAGCCGTACAGGCCCTGGTCGAAGCGGCCGAGGTCGCGGCCGTCCAGGCCGTCCGGGCAGATCGACGCGAGGATGCGGCGGTACTCGTCGCCATGGCGGTCGCGCACGATCAGCGCCTGCGCAATCGCATCACCGAGCGAGCCGATGCCGATCTGCAGCGTGCCGCCATCGGCCACCAGGCTGGAGGCGTGCAGGCCGATCGCGTAGTCGGCGCTGCTGACCTTGTTGTTCGGCGGCGCGAACACCGCGTGCGTGCCGGCCGGGTCGGTGACGACGATGTCGAAGAAGTCGGGTGCCACCTCGGCGCCGTTGGGCATGAACGGCATCTTCTGGTTGACGACGCCGACCGTCAGCAGCGGCTGACCAGCGGCGCGCAGCTTCTCGACCACCTCGATGACGACGTCTGGGTTGCTCGACAGCGACAGGCGCCGCGCCTCGCCCTCGCCGCGCGAGGCCACTGCCTGGGCGATCACGTTCATGCCCTGCACCGCCATGTCGCGCGCCACGAAGGTGTAGTTGGTCGAGATGTAGTTCTGCTGCGCCGAGGGGTTGCCGAGGTAGTCGCCGGTCTTCATGAAGAACTCGCGCACCTCGATGTTCGGCGGCAGCGTGCCGGCGCGCAGGTCCTTCACGTAGGCGAGGTCGGGATAGTCCTCGAAGACGCGGGCGACCAGCGGCTCGAGGAAATGCCGCTCGAGATCGCTCTTGCCGACCGGCTTCTCCAGCGACAGCGCCGTGACGATGCGCAGCCGCCGCGCCGGGTTGCCCTTGAGGCGCCGGTACAGCGCGTTGACGAAAGGGTTCGGCTTGCCGACGGCCAACGGGATGCCGAGCACGATGTCGCCTGCCACGCTGTCGAGCACGTGGTCGACGGCTGCCTCGATGGAGTCGATGTACTGCGCCATGCCTTGTCTCCGTTCTGTCGTGACTGCAGTCTGCGCGCGGGCAGGGTGCTCGGGCTTGACGGCCGGCAAGTCCGCGCGTCAGAGTCTCAGCCGCGCCGCGTAGCCCGTCATCTCCAGGTAGCCCAGGCCGATGCGCCGGCCGTCCTCGGCGAGCAGTTCGGACAGGCCTTCCCAGTAGACCGCGCCGGTGCTGGCGCGGCTGTCGAGTTCCTGGTCGGCGAGCAGCGCGCGCACGCGGAAGTTGCCCGCCGGCGTGACGATCCGCCAGTCGATCGGATAGCTGGCCTGCGAGGCCGGGCTGGTCCAGCGCGTGCCGGGCTCGAAGCGCACGCTGTCGGCCGCGAAGGCAGCGACCGGCCCGCCGGCGCGCCGCCAGCTGCCGCCGGCCCACAGGGCGCTGCCGTCGGCGCGGCGCAGGCGGAAGGCGGTGAGGGCGCTGCCGTCGAGCAGGTTCATGCCAATCCAGTCCCAGCCGACCGCCTCGGCGTCGAGGATGGCCTCGCTCCATTCATGGTCCAGCCAGGCGCGGCCCTGCACGGCCTGTGCACGGCCTTCGCGGGTCAGCGTGCCGCGCACGGCGAGCTGCGGCTGGCTGTAGTAGTGGCTGGCCTGCTCGGGCCGCGGCCCCTTGCGCGAGAAGCCGGCCTCGCCCTGCAGCAGCAGCGGCTGCGTTGCAGCGAGCTCGAGCTCGAACGAGAAGCCGGCGGCCTCGCTGGCGATGCGGGTGCGGTAGACGCTCGCGTCGGCCGGGCCGCTGCGCTCGAAGCTCCAGCCGCGCAACGCGACGCGGGTGTCGGCCTCGTCGGCGCGCGCGATCTCGAAGCCGGCGCGCGCGATCCGCTGGTCGTGGCGCAGGCGCTGTGCGGTGAGGTCGGTCAGCGCGGCGTGGGCGAAGACCAGCTGCCGGGCGGCGAAGCGACTCGGGTGGTCGGCGGCGACGTCGGTACGCGAGCGGAAGAAGGTGACCTGGAACCCAAAGCTTGGCTCGCGCTCGCCGGGGGCGGCCAGCCAGCCCGTTGCGTACCACCACTCGGTGCGCGCATCGGGGTGCGAACCGAAGTCGCGCGGGAAGGCGAGCACGCGGCCACGCTGCACCGGCGCGGCCACCGCCAGCCACGGTGGCAGCGCCAGCGAGCACAGCAGCGCGCGCCGCCGCATCACCAATCCTCCTTCACCGCCAGCGCCGCCTGCTTCGCGCCGGCAGCGCGGCCGGCCCACCAGGCGGTCAGCGTGCCGGCCGCGGCCATCGCGGCGCACAGCGCGGCGAGCCGACCCCAGGGCAGCAGCAGCTCCATCGTCCAGTGGAAGCTCTGCGGGTTGACCACGTGCACCAGCACCGCGCTGACCGCGATGCCCAGCCCCAGGCCGAGCAGCACGCCGGCCACGCTCCACAGCGCGCCTTCGCCGGCCACCACCGCCAGCACCTGCGCACGCGTCAGCCCGAGGTGGGCGAGCAGGCCGAACTCGCGCCGCCGTGCCAGCACCTGCGCCGAGAAGCTCGCCGCGATGCCGATCAGGCCGATGGCGATGGCCACCGCCTGCAGCCAGTAGGTCACTGCGAAGCTGCGGTCGAAGATGCGCAGCGACAGCGCTCGGATCTCGCCGGCCGAGGCGAACTCCACCGGCACATCCGGCCCAGCGAGTTTGCGGATGCGCTCGCTCAGGGCGCCGGCCTCGGCGCCGGGTGCGAGCCAGATGGCGAGGTCGTTGAGGCGCACGTCGCCGGTCAGGCGCCGGTAGTCGGCCGCATCGATCGCGATGGCGCCGTGCTGGCGTGCGTAGTCGCGCCACACGCCACGCACGAAGGCGCGCTCGCGGCGACCGTCGGGCAAGGGCAGATCGAAGCTGTCGCCGGCACGCAGGCCGTAGAGGTTGGCCAGCGGCTCGCTCGTGTAGACCGGCAGCAGGCCGGGCGGTGCCGCCAGCAGTTCGCCGAGCAGTGGCAGGCGTTGCGCCGGGTCGGGCAGCGGCCGTGCCAGCAGCGCCACCGCCGGCCTCTGCGCATCGAGCTGTACGCTGGCTGCACGCTGGCCCTCGATGCGTGCCACGCCGGGCAGGTTGCGCACGCGCTCGACCAGCGCATCGGTGACGAACACCGTGTCGGCGCCGCTGCCCGGCGCCACGCGGGCGTAGAGGTCGGCGGGCAGCACGCTGTCCAGCCAGTGGGTCACCGCCTCGCGGAAGCTGCTCACCATGACGGTCAGCGCCACGGCCAGCGCCAGGCTGGCGACCACGCCGGCCACCGCGATCGTCGCGCTGCCGCGCTCGTGGCGGGCGCGCTGCACGGCCAGCAGCGCGAGCGCATGGCGCGGCGGGCGAATCCAGCGCAGCAGCGCGTCCACCATCACCGGCACGCAGGCGATGCCGCCGAGCAGCAGGCAGGCCACCGAGATGTAGGCGGCCAGCGGGATGTCGGCAATCGGCGGTGCCTGCGTCAGCAGCAGGCCCAGCCCCAGCAGCAGCGGCCCGACCCAGGCAGCGCCGCGATGGGTGTTCGCATCGCCCAGGCCCTTGAGCGCCTGCGCCGGCGCGATGCGCTGCGCTGTGCGCGCCGGCAACCAGCCGCCGAACAGCGCGACCAGCACGCCGAGCACACCGTAGATCCACGCCGCGCCGGTGCTGAACTGCAGGCTCGGCGTCACGCCAGGGAAGTAGGCGCCGCCGAGGTCACCCGACAGCAGGCGCAGGGCCAGTGCGGCCAGCGCGGTGCCGAGCGCCAGGCCTAGCAAGCTGCCGATCACGCCCAGCAGCGCCGACTCGGCCAGCATCCAGGCCAGCCGCTCGCGCGCCGACAGCCCGAGCACGCCGAGCAGCGCGAGCTGCGGCAGCCGCCGCGCCACCGACAGCGAGAGGATCGAGAACACCAGGAAGGCGCCGGTGAACAGCGCCACCAGTGACAGCACGGTGAGGTTGACACGGTAGGCGCGCGAGACGTTGGAGACCCGCTGCGCTGCTTCGTCCGGCGCCGCGGCGCGCACGCCGGCGGGCAGGGCGAGTTCACGCAGCAGCGCCTCGCGGTCGGTGCCGGGCACGAGGCGCAGGTCGATGCGGCTGATGCGGCCGAGCCAGCCGAACGCGGCCTGCGCGCCCGCGAGGTCGACCACCGCCAGCGGCGGCCCGTCGGCGAGCACGCTGCCGCGCACTGTGAAGCTGGTGCTGCCGCTGCCGGCACGCAGGCGCACGGTCGCCGGATCGCCGAGCCGCTGCGCGGCGGTGGCGTTGAGGAAGATCGCGCCGGGGTCGATGATCGCCAGCCGGTCCGCTCCGTCGGCCGGGCGCGGCATCAGCGCTGGGGTGAGCGGCGCGGCGACCAGCGCATCGAGCCCGACCACGCGCAGCGGCACGCTGCTGTCGTCGGCGGCGAGGCCCGAGGTGTCGAGCTCGATCACCGCGCTGGCCAGCGCCACGCCGGGGTGCGCGGCGACTCGTTCCAGCAGCGCTTCGTCGAAGCCGTCGCGCTGCGCGCGCAGTTCGAAGTCCGGCTGGCCGTTGACCTGGCGCACCGCGGCGCTGAACTCGCCGAGCGCCGATTGATTGATCAGGTGCACCGAGAAGGCCAGCGCCACGCCGAGCGCGACGGCGAGCACCGCCACCGCGTGGCGCAGCGGCTGGTGCCGCCATTGCTGCCAGGTGACCTGGCGCAGCAACGCGACCAGCGTCGCCGCAGGCCGGGGAGCCCGCGCCGCTCGAACAGAACCATCCAACGCAGACGCCCCTCGCATCACGCCACCTTGTCCGTGCCCATCCGCAGGAGGATGGAACCGCTGCTTCTACTACAACCAGCAGGGGGCGGGTGCGGCCGCAGCCGGTGGCCGCGGTGACGGTGGGGCGCTTACGCCGGAACGGCGTAGTCGCGTTCGCTCAGCAGGTCGACGCCGCAGGGCAGGGCCTCGATCCAGGCGATGAACTCCTGCACGGCGGCGCCGCGCATCGGCGCACCATGCTGCGGCACGATCATGTCGATCGGCAGCTTCCTGACCATCTGCGCCCACAGGCGCAGCACCTTGTTCGACACCATGTAGCGGCGGTGGAATGCTTCCATGCGCGGCACATGGCCGGCCAGCGTGGTCACCCAGGTCTTCGCGGCGTCGCCGCTGATGATCGAGGCGCCGAGGTCGCCGGAGAACAGGATGCGGCTGACCGGGTCGTAAAACTGGAAGTTGCCCTCGGAGTGCATGAAGTGCGCCGGCAGGGCCACCAGTTCGCTGCGGCCGATGGGGATGCGCCCGCCGGGGTCGGGGATGCCGACGATGCGCCCGGTGGTCTTGCCCGGCTTGCAGAAGTGCGGCACGAAGCGTTCCCAGATGCGCGAGATGTAGACCTTGGCGGTGCTGGTGGTCGTCATCCAGCGGTCCAGCGAGGCGATGATGTCCGGGTCGGCGTGCGAGGCGAGGATGGCCGACAGCTGCTGCGGCGGGAAGAAGCGCGTCATCGACAGGTACAGCTCGCCGTAGGCCAGGTTGCCACCCGGGTCGATGATGGCGCCGGTGTCACCGTGCACGATCAGGAACTGGTTGGACTGCACCACCTCGCCGCCTTCCTCGCAGAGGTCGGTGAACATCAGGCACTGGTGGCCTTTCTGGTTGTAGAGCTCGATCGGCATGGCGCGTCCCGCGGGCATGAAAGGCGCGAAGTGTCGCGGTGGCGTTTCGAGATGTACTTGAGCCGCATCAAGTCCACATGGGGGTCAGGCTGCGAACAAGCCGTCCGGGCGCAACTCCATCACACGATCGGCCCGCGCGGCAGCGGCGTGCGAGTGGGTGACCAGCAGGCAGGCGCAGCCGTGCGTGCGCGATTGCCGCACCAGCACGTCCATCACCCGCTCGGCGGTGCCGGCGTCGAGGTTGCCGGTCGGCTCGTCGGCCAGCAGCAGCCGCGGCCGGTGCACCAGCGCGCGCGCGATCGCCACGCGCTGCAACTGCCCGCCGGAGAGCGTCTGCGGCAGGCGTTCGCCGAAACCGACCAGGCCGACCTCGTCGAGCGCGAGCGCGACCTGTGCCTCGTCGTCGCGGTGCAGCAGCAGCAGCGGCAGCGCGACGTTCTGCGCCACCGTCAGGTGCGGCAGCACGTGGAAGGCCTGGAAGACGAAGCCCAGCTCGCGACGGCGCAGCATCGCCTGCTCGGGTTCGCTCATCGCCGTGACCTGCTGATCGCCGAGCCAGACCTGGCCGGCGTCCAGGCTGTCGAGGCCGGCGATGCAGTTCAGCAGCGTCGACTTGCCCACGCCCGACTCGCCGACGATGGCGACGAACTCGCCGCCCGACAGACGCAGGCCGACGCCCTCGAACACCGGCGTGCTGCCGTAGCGCTTGGCGAGCCTTTCGAGTCGCAGGAGCATCGCTCAGCGCCCCAGCAGCGCGTCGGCACGGCGGCGCGCACGTTCCACGACCTGTGCGACGGCATCCGGCGCATCGCAGGCGATCACCTCGCGCCCGGCCATGCCGCGCAGCCAGGTGAGCTGGCGCTTGGCGAGCTGCCGAGTGGCGGCGATGCCGCGTTCGGGCAGCGCGGAGAGATCGTCGGCGTCGAGCGCTTCCCAGGCCTGACGGTAGCCGACGCAGCGCATGGCGGGCAGGCCGGCGTGCAGGTCGCCACGCGCGCGCAGCGCACGCACTTCGTCGAGCAATCCGGCCGCGAGCATCTGCGTGAAGCGCTGTGCGATGCGCTCGTGCAGCCAGCCGCGCTCGGCCGGCTCGAGCGACAGCAGCGGCGGAGGCGAAGCTGCATCGCGCGCCTCGCGGTGAAACGAGGAGATCGGCCGGCCGCTCACGCGGAACACCTCCAGCGCACGCTGGATGCGCTGGGTGTCGCCCGGCGGCAGCCGCGCGGCGGTGACCGGGTCCACTCGCGCGAGCTCGGCATGCATCGCCGGCCCGCCGCGCTCGGCCGCCTCGGCATCGAGTGCGGCGCGCACGGCGGCGTCGGCCGGCGGCATCTCATCCAGGCCTTCGAACAGCGCCTTGAAGTACAGCATCGTGCCGCCGACCAGCAGCGGCAGCCGGCCGCGCGCATGGATCTGCGCGATGGCCTCGCGCGCATCGGCGACGAACTGCGCCGCCGAATAGGCCTGCGCCGGGTCGATGAGATCGATCAGGTGGTGCGGCACGGCGGCGCGTTCGGCGGCACTCGGTTTGGCGGTGCCGATGTCCATGCCGCGGTAGACGAGCGCCGAGTCGACGCTGACGATCTCCACCGGCAGCACTTGTGCGATGGCCATCGCCGCCGCGGTCTTGCCCGCCGCGGTGGGACCGGCCAGCGCGAGGCAGGGCAACACTCCGCTCACGCTGGCGTCGCCCGCGCCGCCAGCTGTGGGATCGGCGATTCGCCGTGGCGCTGCACCAGCGTCCAGGCGACGATGCACAGCGCGACGGCCAGTGTCGCGAAGCCCAGCGTCATCGGGTAGACCGTGTTGCCGCCGGTCTGGCCGAGGAAGAGGCCGACGGCGAAGGCCACCGCCATCATCCAGAAGCCCGACAGCGAGGCCGCGGTGCCGGCCTTCTCCGGGAACGGGCCGACCGCGCCGGCCTGGCCGCAGGGCTGGTGCACGCCGTGGCCGATGCAGAACAGCCACGAAGGAATCATCACCGCCCAGGCCGTGTGCACGCCGGCCAGCGCAAGTGCGGCCATGGCCAGGGCGCTGGCCAGCGTGAACGCCGCGCCGCGGCGCACCGAACCGCGAAGGCCGTGGCGGGCCAGCAGGCGACGGCACCAGAAAGTGCCGACGATGTAGGCGAAGGAGTTGCTCAGCATGATCAGGCCAGTGCCGATCTTGCTCACGCCCAGCACGCCGATGTAGACGAAGGAGCTGCCGGCGAGCAGGAAGAACAGCGCGCCGTAGGCGAAGCCGGACAGCAGCGTCCAGGCGCGGAAGCCCGGATGGCGCAGCACCGCCACCCAGTTGGCGGCCAGCGGGCCGAACTGCGTGGCGCGCGGGTTGCGTGCCGGCACCGTCTCCTCGTAGCGCCAGGCGACGATCGCCAGCGTCGCCACGCCGAACAACGAGACGACGGCCAGCGCGGCGTGCCAGTCGAACCACTGCACCATCACGCCGCCGAGCGCCGGGCTGGCCATCGCGATCACGCCCAGGCCGCTGAGTGCCTTGGACATCACACGCGCGCCGTCCTGCGGCGGGTAGAGGTCACGCACGATCGAGCGGCCACAGGTCACCGCCGCGGCCATGCCCACGCCCTGCACGGCGCGCCAGCCGACCAGCCATTCGATCGCCGGCGCCATCGCGCTGCCGACGCTGGCCAGCGTGTAGAGCGCGAGGCCGCCGAGCAGCACCGGCCGGCGGCCGAAGCGGTCGGCCAGCGGCCCGGCGACCAGCTGGCCGAGGCCGAAGCACAGGATCAGCGCCGACAGTGTCAGCTGCGTGGCCGCCATGCTGGCGCCCAGGTCCTGCTGCAGCGTCGGCAGCGCGGGCAGGTAGAGATCGGTGGTGATCGGCTGGATGCCCAGCAGCAGGGTCAGCAGCAGCACGACCACGGCGGGGCTCATGCCGTGGCGCACGGGAACCGGGGAAGACATGCCGTGAGCCTACCAGCAGGCGGGCGCCGACCCTTCCGCCACCGTTGCATTCGGTGACGGCCGGCGCCGCCCGCTTGTTACGATGTTGACGGTTGCATGGGAGGCTTGCCCACGCGCCGCACGACAAACAGCAAGCCGCCGCTCGACAAAGGACAAATCATGAAGACAACGACCCGTTGGATGACCCGCCTGATCGCCGTGTGCCTCAGCTTTGCCGGCTTCGTGCACAGTGCGCAGGCCACCCTGGTCAGCACCGAACAGGTGGCTGCCAGCGAAGGCGTCACCAGCGCTGCCGAGCAGCGCGCCCACGTCAACGCCCTGCTGACCCGCGCCGACGTGGCCGCGGCGCTGCAGGAACGCGGCATCGACATGGACCAGGCCCAGGCCCGCATCGCGGCGCTGACCGACGCCGAGGTCGCCCACCTGTCGCACACGCTGGACACCGCTCCGGCCGGCGCCAGCGACATCCTCGGCACCATCGTGTTCATCTTCCTGCTGCTGCTGATCACCGACATCCTCGGCTTCACGAAGATCTTCCCGTTCACCCGCTCGATCCGCTGACCACCGCCATGCGGGGCGCAGCGCGCGGAAGGCTCCTCGCCATCCTCGCGCTGCTGCTGGCCCTGCTGGCCGGCTGTGCGGTGCAGACGGAGACACTGCGCCGCGCGCCGCCGGCCGCTCTGGCGCCGCGGGTCGAACTCGCCGCCACACCCTTCTTCGCGCAGACCGAGTACCACTGCGGCCCCGCCGCGCTGGCCACCGTGCTGGCGGCGGCCGGCCTGGCCGCCACGCCGGCCGCACTCGGCGAGCAGATCTTCCTGCCGGCACGCACCGGCACCCTGCAGATCGAGATGATCGCCGGCGCGCGGCGCCACGGTGCCGTCGCCACGCGCCTGCCTGGCACGCTGGAGGCCGTCCTGCGCGAACTTCAGGCCGGCCACCCGGTGGTGGTGCTGCAGAACCTCGGCCTCTCCTGGTACCCGCTGTGGCACTACGCGGTGGCGATCGGCTACGACCTGAACACCGGCGACATGCTGCTGCGTTCGGGCACCACCGAACGACTGGCGCTGCCGCTGTCCACCTTCGAGCACACCTGGGTGCGCGCCGGCAGCTGGGCCTTCGTGGCGCTGCCGCCGGGGCGCTGGCCGGCCACCGCCGAAGAGGCCGCCGTGGTCGAGGCCGCGGTCGGCTTCGAGCGTGCCGCGCCGCCGGCGCAGGCGGTGCTCGCCTACCGCAGCGCGCTGCAGCGCTGGGGCGGCAGCCTGAGCCTGCAGATGGGCCTGGGCAACAGCCTCTACGCTGCCGGTGACAAGGTCGCTGCGGCCGCGGCCTTCGAGGACGCGACCGGGCTGAACCCGAGCAGCGCCGCGGCGTGGATGAACCTGGCCAGCGTGCGCGGTGAGATCGGGCAGCGCGCCGCAGCGCTGGCAGCCGCCCGCGAGGCGGTGAAGGTGGCTGACTCCACCTGGGTCGAACGCGCCCGCGACCTGCTCGCCTCGCTCGAGCGCCGCCCTTGAACCACCCGCCCCGCCTCACCAGTCGTGCATGTCGGGGTTGGTGTAGCTGTAGTGGTTGGGCACCGCGAGGTTGGAGTACGAGAACGACAGGCTCACGTCCAGCGAGGTCACCTGGTGCCACCAGCCCAGCGGCAGGAACACCGTCTCGCCCGGCTCGGCGATCACCTCCAGCACCTTCACCTGGCTGAACAGCGGGTAGCGTGCCAGGTCGGGCCGGTCGATGTCGATCGGGCTGAAGACGTTGTTGAAGTTGTAGAGCTTCGGCGTCTCCAGCGGCGAGATGAAGCGCCAGCGCTTGCGGCCGACCACCTGGGTGTGGAACAGCATCAGCGTGTCGTGGTGCAGCGGCGTGTTGGTGCCGGCCGGGCCGAACCAGAACGAGGACAGCCGCGGCAGCTGCTCGCGGTCGCAGATCGGCGGCAGCGTGCCGATGTCGGCCAGCAGCGGCGCGAACTCGGGGCGGCGCAGCGCCTCGTTGTTGGCCGTCATGTAGTAGTCGTTGGTCGGCCCGCCGGCGAGCACGCGGTCGACGAAGTCGGCCAGCCGCGCCGTCTGGCGGTGCTTCAGCTTGTTCTCTTCATAACGGGGGTCGGCATTGCGCTCGGCCTGGATCTCGATGTCGAGGTGGCCGAAGCGTGCCTTCAGGTCGGCCGGCGACCAGCGCTGCATCGCCGGCCAGTCGGCCGCGATATCGGTCAGCACCAGCGGCCGGCTGCCGCAGACGTAGCGCTCGTACAGCTCGTCGCGCGACACGCCGGCGCGTTTCTCGACCACGCCGTAGCCTGGCGCCATCTCCCACAGCTTCTGCTGGTTGGCGACGACGTCCTCCAGCTTCTTCAGCAGCTTCTGGTGGCGCAGCGCGGCCTTGTAGACCGGGTCGGCCTCGAGCATCGGGATGGCCTGCGTGCACAGCGCGCGGTCCATGCCGGCGGCGACCATGGTCTCGACCATCGACTCCGGCGTGCAGCCGCGCAGGCGGTTCTCGGCCATCCACTGCAGCCAGTTGTCGGCGATCGCGGGCAGTTCCTGGTTCGGTTTCGGTGCGTTCATCGGACTGTCAGACAAAGTGCTCGTCGGCGCCGAGGTAGCGCCACTGGCCGGCCGGCAGGTCGCCGAGCATCACGCGGCCGATGCGCACGCGCTTCAGGCCGGTGACCTTCAGGCCGACGGCCTCGCACATGCGGCGGATCTGGCGCTTCTTGCCCTCGGTCAGCACGAAACGCAGCTGGTCGTCGTTGACCCACTCGACACGCGCCGGCTTGAGCGGCTCGCCGTCGAGCTCGAGGCCGTGGTTGAGCAGGCGCAGGCCTTCGGGCGAGAGCGGCTGACCCTCCTGTGCCTGCACACGCACCAGGTATTCCTTCTCGATGGCGCTGTCCTCGCCGATCAACTGCTTGGCGATGCGGCCGTCCTGCGTCAGCACCAGCAGGCCGACCGAGTCGATGTCGAGCCGGCCGGCCGGCACGAGGTGGCGCAGCTGCTCGCGCTGGAAGCGGATGCCGCTGGCGTCGTCGCTCCAGTGATTCTCCGGCGTGACCAGCACGAAGGCGGGCTCGTAGCCGTCTTCCGCCTGGCCGCTGACGTAGCCGACCGGCTTGTTGAGGAGCACCGTCACGCGCTGCGCCTGTTCGCTGCGCGCGCGTTTGTCGATCGTCACCTGCTGAGTCGGCAGCACGCGGGCGCCGAGCTCGGCCACCACCGCGCCGTCCACACGCACCCAACCCTTGGCGATCCATTCGTCGGCCTCGCGGCGCGAAGCCAGGCCCAGCTCGCTCATGCGCTTGGACAGGCGCAGGCTGCCGTCGGCGTGCGCCGGGCCGGCGGCGGGCGGCGGGGAGGCCGGGCGAGGGCGTGCACTGAAGGCGGTGTTGGTGCTGCCGGCCGGACGGGCCGGTGGCAGGGGCGCGGGGCGCGGCGAGGCCGGGCGATCAGGTCGCGGTGATGCGGGCCGTTGGGCACTCGGGGGCCGCGGCGCATCGCGCCGGTCGGCCGGGCGCGCGGAAGACGGGGCGCCTGGCCGCGCTGGCGGCTTGCCGGAGGGGCGCGCGGGCGGGCGATCCGACGATCGAGCCGGCGGGCGGTCCGACGAGCGCGCTGGGGGGCGATCCGACGTTCGACCTGCAGGTCGATCCGCCGACCGCTCCCCCGGCTCGCGGGCCGGGCGCTGGGCTTCCCGTTCGGCGCGTTCGGCCTGTGCCTGCGCCAGCGTCGGCCGTGGCTTGGCGCCGCTGCCGCGCAGCGGGGCGCGGCCGGCCGCCGCGGGCTTCTTGCCGGCGGGCTTGTTGAGCTTCAGGGTGGCCATGGTCCGAATTGGACCACGGCGGCGTCAGCTGCCGATTCCGAACAGGTCACGGAGTGCATCGCGGTACAGCACCTGGCCGATGCCGTTGGTGCTGTAGTGCGTGCCTCCCTCGACGAGCACGAAGCGCTTGGGCGAGGGCGCCCGCTCGTACAGCGCGCGGCCCAGGTCGGGCTTGATCAGCCCGTCGTTGGCACCGTGCACCACCAGCACCGGCACGCGCACCCGGGCGATGCGCTCGGCCGAGTCGAAACGCTGGGTGATCAGCGGCGTCACCGGCAGCCAGCCCCACTTGAAGCTGCGGAACACGTCGGGGATGGAGGTGAAGGTGCCCTCGACGATCAGCCCGCGTGCATCGTTCACCTCGCCGGCGAGCTGCACCGCGATCGCGCCGCCCAGCGAGTGGCCGAAGATGTAGCGCGGCCGCTTCGGCTGTTCGCGCGCCAGCCAGTCCCAGGCGGCGCGGGCGTCTTCCAGCACCGCCGCCTCCGAGGGCAGTTCCACCGTGCTCTGGCCGAAGCCGCGGTAGTCGACCGCCAGCACCGCGAAGCCGAGCTCGTGCATGTTGCGCATGCGGAAGGTGCTGCCCCAGATGTTGCGCCGCGCGCCGTGCAGGTAGAGCAGCACCGGCGCGTCGGCCCGCTCGTGCGGCAGCCACAGCGCGTGCAGCTTCACGGTGTTGCCGCTCTCGGCCGAGCGGTGCTCGATCCAGACGTCCTGCATGCCCTCGGCGCTGGCCGGCTGCCAGGCGGGCTGACCGGGCGTGGGCTGGAAGATCCATTCGCGCTGCTTCTGGTCGAGCGTGGCGCAGCCGGCGAGCAGCGCCACGGCCGCGACCAGGGCCAGCGGCCAGCGCATGAGGAAGATCAAGCGAGTCATGGGCGGACAGAGCCTGCGGGCGGCGCGAAAGTTCAACGGCCGCGCCAGAACAGCGCGTCCAGGTCTTTCATCGTCAGCTGGCGCCAGGTCGGCCGGCCGTGGTTGCACTGGTCGGCGCGCTCGGTCCGTTCCATGTCGCGCAGCAACGCGTTCATCTCCTCCAGCGTGAGCTGGCGGTTGGCGCGCACCGCGCCGTGGCAGGCCATGGTGGCGAGGATCTCGTCCTGTGCACGCTGGATGACGTTGCTGGCGTCGTACTGCGCCAGCTCGGCGAGCACGCTGCGCGCCAGCTCGACCACGTCGCCGCCGGCAAGCGCCGCCGGGCGCGCCCGCACCGCCAGCACGCCCGGCGACAGCGGCGACACGTCCAGCCCGAGGCGGCGCAGCGCATCGGCCTGCTGCTCGGCGGTGGCGACTTCCTGCGGCGTGGCCGCGAAGGTGGCCGGGATCAGCAGCGGCTGCGATTCGATGGCCCCTGCACCACGATGGGCCAGGCTGGTCTTCAACCGCTCGTAGACGATGCGCTCGTGCGCGGCGTGCATGTCGACGACCACGAGGCCCTGCTCGTTCTCGGCCAGGATGTAGACGCCGGCCACCTGCGCGAGGGCGCGACCGAGCGGCCAGTCGCCGGCGGGCAGGGGCGCAGCCGGCAGCGCAGGTGCGGCGGGCGCTGCAGCGGGCGCCCAGGAGGCGGGTGCCTCCTGCGCGAACAGCATGGCCGCCTGCTGCAGGCCCAGCGCGGCCTGCTGCGTGGGCATCGAGGGCCAGGCGCGCGACGCGGATGAGGATGGCGTCCACGGTGCGCCTGCAACGGCCGGCCGCTCGGCTTCAGCCGGCACTGCCGCCTCGCCCGCCCGCGAGATCGCCAGCGCCGCGTCGACCGCGCGCCGCACCGCCTGGTGCACCTCGCGTGCCTCGCGGAAGCGCACCTCGATCTTGGTCGGATGCACGTTGACGTCGACGCGGTCCGGCGCGATGTCGATGAACAGCACGTAGCTGGGTTGCTTCGCCCCGTGCAGCACGTCCTCGTAGGCCGAGCGCACGCCGTGGGCGATCAGCCGGTCGCGCACGTAGCGGCCATTGACGTATACGTACTGCTGGTCGGCGCGCGAGCGGGCCGCCTCGGGCAGGCCGGCGCGGCCGTGCACACGCAGCACGCCCATGTCCAGTGCCACCTCACGGCTGGCGGCGACGAACTCGTCGTCGAGCACGTCGCGCAGGCGCTGCTCGGCGCTGGCACGGCGCCACTGCTGCGACAGCTTGCCGTCGTGCCAGATCGTGAAGGAGACGTCGGGCCGCGTCAGCGCATGGCGGCGAACCGCCTCGATGCAGTGCGCCAGCTCCGTCGCCTCGGTCTTGAGGAACTTGCGCCGCGCCGGCGTGGCGAAGAACAGCTCGCGCACCTCGACGCTGGTGCCGGTGGCGCGTGCCGCCGGGCTCAGCTCGCCCGAGCGCGCCTCCAGCCGCTGCGCATGCGCTGCGTCGGGCGTGCGGCTGGCGATGCTCACTTCTGCCACCGAGGCGATGGCGGCCAGCGCCTCGCCGCGAAAACCCATGGTGGCGACGCTCTCCAGGTCGGACAAGGAGGCGATCTTGCTCGTCGCGTGGCGGCGCAGTGCCAGCGGCAACTCGCTCGCCGGGATGCCACCGCCGTCGTCCTCGACCAGGATGGCGCGGATGCCGCCGCCGGTCAGGCGCACGACGATCTCGGTCGCCCCCGCATCGAGCGCGTTGTCGACCAGCTCGCGCACGACGGACGCGGGCCGTTCGACGACCTCGCCCGCGGCGATCTGGCTGACCAGCTCGTCGGGAAGCTCCCTGATCGGCCGACGTGGCTGGGCGTCGAGGACTGCGTTCATTCGCTCAATGCCGCGTCACGACGATAGGCTCGCCGCGCGTGATGATCATCGTGTGCTCGTACTGCGCGCTCAGGTTGCCCGGCGCGCCGGCCAGCGTCCAGCCGTCGCCGGTCTCGTCGACGACGGTGCTCTTGGTCGACAGGAAGGGCTCGATGGTGATCACCATGCCCTCGTGCAGCAGGCGGCGGTCGCGCGGGTCGTGGTAGCCGGCGATCTCGGTCGGCTCCTCGTGCAGCGCACGCCCCACGCCGTGGCTGGCCAGGTTGCGGATGATGCGGAAGCGGTGCGCGCGGGCGGTCTGCTCGATCGCCCGGCCGATGGCGTTGATCGGCATGCCGGCGCGCGCCTGGCGCATCGCGTTGTCCAGCGCGGTGCGCGTGGCGTGGCACAGCCGCTGCTTGATCGGCGAGACCGGCGGCACGGCGCGCGAGCCGCCGGTGTCGGCGAAGTAGCCGTCGAGTTCGGCCGAGACGTCGACGTTGACCAGGTCACCGGCGCGGATGACCCGTGGCCCCGGGATGCCGTGCGCCGCTTCCTCGTTGACGCTGATGCAGGTGGCGCCCGGAAAGTTGTAGCTCAGCCGCGGCGCCGAGCGTGCACCGGCCTCGGCCAGCCAGCGCTCGCCGAGTGCGTCGAGCTCGGCGGTGGTGATGCCCGGCTCCAGCGCGTCGAGCATGCGCTCGAGCACGCGGGAGACGATGCTGCCGATGCGCTGCAGCGCCTCGACGTCGGCTTGTGATTCGATGGTCATGCGGCATTGTAGGAAGTGCCGCCACCATAATCGCCGGCCATGGACATCGCGGCCTTCCTGATCGACTTCATCCTGCACGTCGACGTGCACCTGGCGAACTTCGTGAGCACCTACGGCGCCTGGGTCTACGCGCTGCTGTTCGTGATCATCTTCGTCGAGACCGGCGTGGTGGTGATGCCCTTCCTGCCGGGCGACTCGCTGCTGTTCGTGGTCGGCGCGCTGTGCGGTGCCGGGCTGATGAACCTGCCGCTGGCGATCGCGCTGCTGACCGCCGCGGCCATCCTCGGCGACCAGTGCAACTACAGCATCGGCCGCTACTTCGGGCCCAAGGTGTTCCAGTGGGAGAACACACGCTTCTTCAACAAGGACGCCTTCAACCAGGCACACGCCTTCTACGAGAAGTACGGCGGCATCACCATCATCGCGGCGCGCTTCTTCCCTTTCCTGCGCACCTTCGTGCCCTTCGTCGCCGGCGTGGCCGAGATGACGCGCAGCCGCTTCACGCTCTACAACATCGTCGGCGCCACGGTCTGGGTCGGCGGTGTCACGCTGGCCGGCTACCTGTTCGGCAACATCCCCTGGGTCAAGGAGAACCTCGACAAGATCATCTGGGGCGCGATCCTGATCCCCGGGCTGCTGGTGATCTTCGGCGCGTGGAAGGCGCGGCGCGCGGCGGCCTGAGCGAGCATGCGCGCCGCGTCCGTCAGGGCGCGCCGATCGGCACGAAACCGATCACCGGGGCGGTCGTCAGCACCACCACCAGCATGCCGTCGGGCGTGACGACCATCTGGCCCGGCACGAGCGCACCGTCCAGCGTGTGACTGCCCAGCAGCGTGCCGTCCGCAGCGTGGACCCAGAAGTCGGTCGAGGTGCCGTCGATGCCGCAGATGACCCGCCCGTCGCTGCTCACCTCGACGTTGTTCGGATAGGCGTCGCCACCCGGCAAGCTGCCGACGAAGGCGAGATCCTGCGGAGCCACGCGCGAGCAGCGATAGGGCGCGCCCGAGGCGGTGTAGACGGCACTGCCGTCGCCGCGCACGGCGATGTCGCGGCCGTTCGAAGCGCCGTTGATGAAGGAGTCGCCGGCGCGCTGCGTGACCATCAGCACGCCGCCGGAGATGGCCGAGTAGTCGAGGTCGTACGCTGCCACGCTGGCTGGGCTGAAGCCCGAGTCCTGGGTGTAGACCTGACGACCGTCGTCGGTGGCCGCCAGCGAGCCGCGGATGCCGGTGCTGCCCAGGCTGCGGCCGGTACTGTAGGCGCGGCCGTGGCCGGCCAGCACCACCTCGACGCCGTTGGGGCGGATCGCCAGCACCGAGGTCGAGCCGTCGGCGGCCAGGTCCAGCGTCCAGTCTGTGAGCTTGGCGCGTGCATCGAGATCGACCACCGCCAGCCTCGCGTTGGCCGTGTCCACCGCATAGAGTCGGCTGCCGTCGGGTGACACCGTCATGCCGCCGAGCGCGGCACCGACCGAGGGGATGCTGCCCACCAGGGTCGACGTGTAGGCGTTGTAGATGTCGATCGAACTGCCGCCGGCATGGGCGTAGACCAGCGGTCGCAAGCGGTCGGCGACGATCTCCGAGTAGGTCAGCGGCAGCGTCGAGACGCCGCCCGGCGCTGCCGAGTTCTTCCACAGGGCGACCCGCAGCACTGCGCTCTCCACGCCCGGCGTGCTGCTGGCGATGGTGACCTTCGCCAGGCTGATGGTCGCGTCGGGCAGCGAGGCCGGATCGGCGGTGAGCGTCAGGCTGGAGGTGCTGCCGGTGCTGCCGCTGGCGGTCACCGCCAGCCAGGCGCTGTCCGAAGTCGCCGTCCAGGCCAGCGTGCCGCCGAAGTTGTCGGCCACGCTCAGCGTGCGGCTGAGCACGGTGCCCAGCGGCGTGCTGGCCAGGCCCACGGCCCAGGTGGACGGCAGCAGGCGGCGCTGGTCGAGGTTGAGGTTGGCGGTGATGGGCAGCGTCACGGTGTCGCCGTTGACGGTCGCCGTCACGTTGACGGTGGCCGACACCGAGCCCGCACTCGCCGCCGCAGTCTGCGGCGTGAAGCGCAGCGTGCTGCCGGCGGCGCCGACCTGGCCCGAGGCCGTGCTGCTGGTCAGCCACGCGGGCAGCGGGCCGAGCGCCCACGGATGGCTGTTGCCGCCGGTGTTCAGCGCGATTGGCAGCGTCGTCGCGCCGAGGCTGCGCCCCTTCGCGCCGCCGAGCGTGAACGAGCTGGCATTGGCCGACAGCGTCGGCGCCAGCAGGGTCAGCCGCGTTGCCAGCGTCCTGTCGGCGATGCCCGGCGAGGACAAGGTGATGTTCGCGTTGTGCGTGCCGCTGGCCAGTGGGCCGACACCGGGGTCGGGCTGCAGCGATGGTGTCGCCGGCGTGGTGCCGCTGGCCGGCGTGATCGTCAGCCAGGGTTGCGAGCTGAGCGCGCTCCAGGCCGAAGGCACCTCGTTGTTCAGCGCGAAGCCCAGTGGCTGTGCCGCAATCGGGGCGCCATTGACCGCCGAGAACGATGGCACCGCGCCGTCGAGCACGAACTGCGTCGGCAGCACCTCGAGCGCCACGTCCAGCGTTGCGGTCTGGCCGTCAGCCGCACGCACCGTCACCGTCGCTTCGTAGGAGCCCACCGTGAGCGATGCGGTGTCGTAGTTCAGCTCGAAGCTGCCGTCGCCGTGACCACGCGTCGGTGCAGGCTGCAGCCAGTCGGCCGAGCTGTCGACGGTCCAGTCGGCGTCCGGGCCGCTGACCTCGACACCCAGCGGCGTGACCAGCGAGCCTCCCTCGTGCACGCTGACGCTGGTGCTGCCGGTGGCGGTCGCGCGCAGCGGGCCTGGCGTGACGTTGAAGTCGTAGGGCAGCGACAGCGGCGAGCCGGCGTACTGCGTGCTGCAGGCCGAGTCCGCGCACAGCTGGATCTGCAGCGTGCCCCGGTGGTGCCCGGTCCGCAGGCCCGGCGAGGTGTAGATCGTCGCGGCCAGGGTGTTGGCATCGACGTTGCTCAGGTTCACGGTGCCGGTCAGCACCTGCTCGCTGTCGACGATGTAGACGTACAGGCCGCGGGCGAACTGCGACGGGTCCTTGGCGCGGGCGCGCACCGTCAGCGTGGCCGAGTTGCCGACCTCGACGTTCGCGCTCAGGCTGGACGGCGACAGCGTCACCGGCGCATCGGAGCCTCCACCGCCGCCTCCGCAGGATGCGAGCGCGCAGCTCACCACCAGGACCAGCAGGCCCCGCCACATCGTCGTCATGATTTCCCCCCCTCGGGTGTCCGTCTGCGGCCTCGTCCGGGCCGTCGCGGGCGCACTATGCCACAGGGCTCACCCCCTCGAATGCAGGGCGTCGCGCAGCGCCGCGGCGCACAGCCGCACGGCGTCGTTGGCTTCGTCGAGCACCTTGCCCATCAGGATGAAGCCGTGGATCTGGCGCTCGAAGCTCAGGTGGGTGGCGCGGTTGCCGGCCTCGCTGAGCCGGTGCGCGTAGGCGATGCCTTCGTCGCGCAGCGGGTCGTAGCCGGCGGTCAGCACCAGTGCCGGCGGCAGGCGCGAGAGATCCGGGTGCAGCAGCGGCGAGGCGCGCCAGTCGCGGTAGACGGCCGGGTCCGGGATGTAGTGGCCGGTGAAGTAGGCCATCGTGTCGCGCGTCAGCAGGTAGCCCTGGCCGTTGCGTTCGTGCGAGGGCGCGTCGCGGTGCTGGTCGGTGGCCGGGTAGATCAGCAGCTGGTACACGATAGGCAGGTCGCCGGCGTCGCGTGCGGCGATCGCCACCACCGCGGCGAGGTTGCCACCGGCGCTGTCGCCGCCGACGGCGATGCGATCCGGGTCGATGTGCAGCGCCCGTGCCTCGCGATGCAGCCAGCGGGTCGCGGCGATCGCATCGTCGACCGCGGTCGGGAAGCGGTGTTCCGGCGCAAGGCGATAGTCGACCGACACCACGGCGCAGCCCGCGTGGTTGGCCAGCTCGCGGCACAAGGTGTCGTGGGTGTCGAGGTCGCCGATCACCCAGCCGCCGCCGTGGTAGTACACCAGCGCCGGCAGCACCTCCCCTGGCGTTGAAGCCAGCGGCCGGTACAGGCGCAGAGGGATGTCGCCATGCGGCCCGGGCGCAGACAGCTCGCGCAACGCGCCCACCGGCGGCGGCGCCGGCTGCGTGAAGCCGCGGCGGTCACGATAGAAGGCCCGCGCCTCGGCCGGTGGCAGCGTGTGCGTCGGCGGCACGCCGCGTTCGGCGATCAGGTCGAGCAGGGCGCGGGCCTGGGGGTGGAGCATGGTTCAGAGTTGCCGGTTGCGTGCCAGGGGCGGGTGGCGCGCGAAGTAGCGCGCAATGCCGTCATCGAGCGCCTCGACGAGCTTGGCCTGGTAGTCGGGGTCGCGCAGCTTGCGCTCTTCGTCGGGGTTGGAGATGAACGCCGTCTCGACCAGGATGGACGGGATATCGGGCGCCTTCAGCACCGCGAAGCCGGCCTGTTCGACGCGCGGCTTGTGCAGCCGGCCGACCTTGCCGATCCGGCCCAGCACCTCGTTGCCGATGCGCAGGCTGTCCTTGATCTGCGCGGTCGTGCTCATGTCGAGCAGGGTGCGCATCACGTCGGCGTGGCGGTTCTTCACGTTGATGCCGCCGACCAGGTCGGCCGCGTTCTCCTTGTCGGCCAGCCAGCGCGCGGCGGTGCTCGAGGCGCCGCCCGAACTGAGCGCGAACACCGAGGCGCCGCGTGCCTTCGGCGTGATGAAGGCGTCGGCGTGGATGGAGACGAACAGGTCGGCCTGCACGCGCCGCGCCTTGCGCACGCGGTCCTGCAGCGGCACGAAGAAGTCGGCGTCGCGCGTCAGCATCGCGCGCATGCCAGGGCGGGCGTTGATGCGCTCGCGCAGTTGCAGCGCGACGGCGAGCACCACGTCCTTCTCTCTCAGGCCGCTGGGGCCGACCGCGCCGGGGTCTTCGCCGCCGTGGCCGGGGTCGAGCGCGACGACGATCAACCGGTCGATCTTGCCCTTGGCGACGGTGGGCGGCGCGGCCGGCGCCGGCGTCTGCTGCGGCGGCAGCGGGGCGGGCGGCTTCGCGCCGCCCGGCTTGTCGACGCGGCCGATGAACTCGCCCAGCGCGTCCTGCACCGCCTGCGCGGCCTGCTGCTCGGCCTGCGCCTTGTCGTTGACCAGCGCCAGCAGCGGGTCGCGCTCGTGCACCGGGTAGAGGTCGAACACCATGCGGTGCTGGTAGGCCGCCACCGGCGTCAACGTGAAGAGCTGCGGTGCCGTGGCCTGCTTGAGGTCGATGACGAGGCGCACCACGCGCGGCTGGTTCTGGCCGACGCGCACCCCTTCGATGAACGGGTCGTCCGAGCGCACCTTGCCGACCAGTTCGCGCAGCGCCGGGCTCAGCTCCAGGCCGTCGATGTCGATGACCAGGCGGTGCGGGTTCTGCGCGACGAAGTGGCGCTCGGTCAACGCGGTGTCGGACTCGATGGTCACGCGGGTGTAGTCCTCGGCCGGCCAGACGCGCACCGCGACGATGCTCGCGCCGTGGGCGATCTCGGTGGCACCGAGCAGCAGCACGAGCGAGCCCATGTTCCGGATCGCCCCGCGGCGGGTGAGGGCGCCGGTCATGCCAGCAGCTCCAGCCCGCGCGGCGTGCCGGCGGCGAGGGTCACGCGGCGCGCATCGCCTTCCAGCAGTTCGATGTCGATCCGCAGGTCGGCTGCGGGCAGAAGGCCTTCGGCCTTCTCAGGCCACTCCGCCAGCTTCAGGCCGCGGCTGGCGAAGACGTCGCGAAAGCCGGCGTCCTCCCACTCCTGCGGGTCGTTGAAGCGGTAGAAGTCGAAGTGCCAGACCATGCCGCCGGGCAGTTCGTAGGGTTCCATCACCGCGTAGGTCGGGCTCTTCACGCGGCCGTCGACGCCCAGCGCGTGCAGCAGGTGGCGGGCGAAGGTGGTCTTGCCGGCGCCCAGCGTGCCGTGCAGCTCGACGTAGGCATCGCGCAATGCAGCCCTCGTGGCCAGCAGCTTGGCGCTGGCTGCGCAATCGGCCTCGCTGGCCCAGTGCAGCGTGCGGGTTCCTAGAATCGTCAAATGAGCGTCGATCGCGAGTTGGACGGGCCGGCCTTGCTCGCGCAACTGCGCGGCTGGGCCGAGGCGGAGGGATTTTCCCAGATCGGAGTCGCCGACGTGGACCTGGGTTCCGCAGAAGCGGGCCTGACGGACTGGTTGAACAACGGTTTCCACGGCGCGATGGACTACATGGCCGCGCACGGAATGAAGCGCGCACGGCCGGCAGAACTGGTGCCGGGCACCGTGCGTGTGATCACCGCGCGCATGGACTACCTGCCGCGCGATACGCCCGCCGGCTGGCAGGCGATCGAATGGCAGCGGCTCGAGCGGCCCGGCGAGGCGGCCGTCTCCATCTACGCCCGCGGCCGCGACTATCACAAGGTGCTGCGCAACCGCCTGCAGCGCCTCGCCGATCGCCTTGCCGGAGCGGTCGGCCCGTTCGGCCATCGCGTGTTCACCGATTCGGCCCCGGTGCTGGAGGTCGAACTCGCCGCGAAGAGCGGCATCGGCTGGCGCGGCAAGCACACGCTGGCGCTGCACCGCGACGGCGGCTCGATGTTCTTCCTCGGCGAGATCTACGTCGACCTGCCGCTGCCGATCACTGCGCCGGTCGAGCCGCACTGCGGCAGCTGCACGGCCTGCATCGACGTGTGCCCGACGCAGGCGATCGTCGCGCCGGGGCGGCTCGACGCGCGGCGCTGCATCTCCTACCTGACCATCGAGCAGGACGGCCCGATACCGCTCGAGCTGCGCGCAGCGATGGGCAACCGCATCTACGGCTGCGACGACTGCCAGCTCGCCTGCCCGTGGAACAAGTACGCGCAGCGCAGCGCCTTGCCGGACTTCGACGTGCGCGAACCCTTCGAGGGCGTGACCTTGCTCCAACTGTGGCGCTGGAACGAAGCCGAGTTTCTGCGCCGCACCGAGGGCAGTGCGATCCGCCGCATCGGGCATGCGCGCTGGCGGCGCAACCTGGCGGTGGCGATGGGCAACGCGCTGCGTGCCGGTGTCGATGACGGCATCCGCACGGCGTTGCGCGAGGCCCATGACGGCGGCAGCGCACTGCTGCGGGAGCACATCGACTGGGCGCTGGCGCAGGTGCCGGGCTGATTGCGGCTAGTTGCTGAAGTCTGCGGGCGTCTGCTTTCGTGCTTCGTCTTTGAGCATCGCGGCAGGCGCTGCCCGCTGGTGGCTCATTCGGCGGCGGTCGACGCTGCGCGCCGACTGCACTGCGATGCTCGCGCCAGGGTCGTGCCGCAGAACTCACTTCGCGACCTGCGGTCGCTGCGTTCAAACAACCGCGGCAAGTCAGATCACGAAGCGCGCTGGCGCGCGCCGACCCCGGCGCTGCGCTTCTCGTCGCCGCCCAAATCGCCC